>DAORUA010000316.1:0-4841 GCA_035432945.1 Vicinamibacteria bacterium
GGCCTCTCGTCATTGCGAGGAGCCAGTCCGTTTGGTTGTGCGACGAAGCAACCCCGTCGAGCCACTACCAGCCTGCGGGCGCGGTGGCACGAGGCTGGTAGTGGTGGGAGGGGGTTGCTTCGTCGCAGTACCAACGGACTGGCTCCTCGCAATGACGTAGTGTGGTGCGTTTCGTTGCACGGACCTGGTAGTGGGGTACCGCGCAGTTCGGATTGTCTTTCGAGCCGGCCGGCGAGATCCCGCCTACGAGCCGCTCTAAAGTCGCGCGAACCCGGATCCCCATGGAGACCCTCATGCGCCCCATCCAGAAACTTCTCCCTCTCGGCCTTGCGTTCGCATTCACGCTCCTCGCGACCTCGACCCTGGCTCAACGCGGCCGGGGTTTCGCTCAGGTCGACACCCTGACCTGGCGCTTCCTCGGACCCGCGGTGGGAAACCGCATCGCCTCCATCGCCGGCATACCCGGCGATCCCACCACCTACTACGCGGGCGCCGCGTCCGGCGGCATCTGGAAGACCACCGACGGCGGCGATCGCTGGCTCCCCATCTTCGAGAACCAGCCGGTTCAGGCCATCGGCGCCCTGGCCGTCTCCCTCGCGGATCCCGCGGTGGTCTGGGCCGGCACCGGCGAAGCCTGGGCCATCCGCGACAGCGACGTCATGGGCGATGGCATCTACAAGTCGACCGATGCGGGCCGCACCTGGAATCACATGGGCCTCTTTGAGACCGGCCGCATCGGCAGGATCGTCACCCATCCCACCAACCCCGACATTGCCTACGTCTGCGCGGCCGGCCGCATCACCGGGCCGCAGCAGGAGCGGGGCGTCTATCGCACCCTGGACGGCGGAAAGACCTGGGAGCAGGTGCTCTTCGTGGACAAGAACACGAGTTGTTCCGGCCTCGACATGGATCCGAAGAACTCGCGCAAGCTGATCGCGGGGACCTGGCAGGTCTCCATGCAGCCCTGGGCCATGCTCTCCGGCGGCCCCGGCTCGGGCATCTTCATCTCGAACGACGCGGGATCCACCTGGAAGCGCGTCGAGCATCCCGGCCTTCCCCGATCGCCGCTCGGGAAGATCGACGTCGCGATCGCTCCCACGGATTCGAACCGCGTGTACGCGCTCATCCAGACCGCCGACCAGGGCTCGGTGTGGCGGTCGGACGATGGCGGGACGAGCTGGCGCGCGGTCAACTACGACCGCGCTCTGATCGGCCGCGCCGGCTACTACATCGGGATCAAGGTCTCGAGCGACAACCGCGACGAGGTCTACGTCGCCGACTCCTCCTTCTGGGTCTCGGTGGATGGCGGCGAGACCTTCCGGACCGGCCCGATGGGCGGGGACACCCACGACATCTGGGTCGATCCGAAGAACGCGGACCGCTACGTGGTCACCCACGACGGCGGCCTCAACATCACCACCCAGCGCGCGCGCTCCAGCAAGCGCGTCACCCTCCCCATCGGCCAGATGTACCACGTGGCCGTGGACAACGAGGTCCCGTACCGCGTGTACTCGAACATGCAGGACAACGGCACCATGCGCGGCCGGGTGACGGAGCCCGAGGGCGGCTTCGGCAACTCGACCTGGGATCACTTCCTCGGCGGCTGCGAGTCGGGCTTCACCATTCCCGACCCGAAGAATCCCGAGATCGTCTACGCGACCTGCTATGGCAACAAGGTCACGCGCTGGGAGGAGAAGACCCGGCGCGCCCGCTCCATCGCTCCGTCCCTGATCTCGCTCGACTCGCCGCCCAACGACGCCAGGTACCGCTGCCACTGGTCGGCGCCCATCGCCATCGACCCCTTCGATACGAGCAACGTCCTCTACGGCTGCCAGCTCATCCTCAAGACCACGAATGGCGGCCAGTCGTGGAAGGAGACGAGCCCCGACCTCTCCACCCAGGATCCGACCCGGGTGATTCCCTCGGGGGGCATCGTGGGCGACAACCTCGGCCAGTTCTACGGCGAGGTGGTGTTCGCGATCGCGTACTCCGAGGTGAAGCAGGGGCTCATCTGGGCGGGCACCAATGACGGGAAGGTCTGGAACTCGCAGGACGGCGGCGCCACCTGGAACGACCTCACCCGGGCGCTCACCGCGATCAACATGCCCGCGTGGGGCATGGTCAGCAAGATCGAGCCCTCGCACCACGATGCCGGGACCGCCTACATCGCGGTGGCGCGCCACCTGATGGACGACCGCGAGCCCTACATCTACAAGACCGCCGACTTCGGCAGGACCTTCACCCGGGTCTCCGGCGACCTTCCGAACAAGCATCCGCTCTCCTACGTTCGTGCGGTGGCGGAGAGCCCGGCGAGGAAGGGCCTGCTCTACGCGGGCACCGGCCACGGCTTCTACTACTCCCTGGACGACGGCGCGCACTGGACCCAGCTTCAGACCGGCCTGCCCACCGCACCCGTGACCTGGATCTCCACTCAGAAGAACTTCCATGACGTCGTGGTCTCGACCTATGGCCGCGGCCTCTACGTCCTCGACGACGTGTCGATCCTCGAGCAGGGCGGGGTCGCGATGCCTCCCTCCACCACCCTCGCGAAGATGCGTCCCGCGTATCGCTTCGGACAACAGGGCCAGGCCCCCATCACCTGGACCCAGGCCGAAGCAGCCGCGCGGCCGGTGCGCATCGAGATCCTCACGAAGAGCGGAGAAGTGATCCGCGAGATCACCCGCCCCGGGCGCGTCGGGTTGAACCGCACGTCGTGGGATCTTCGCTACGCGGCCCCCCGCCTCGTGGGCCTGCGCACCACGCCCGCCGAGAACCCGCGCATCTGGGAGGAGCCTCGCTTCCGCGGCCGCGACACGCGCCCGGTCACCCACTGGGGCCTCGATCAGGCCCAGGTCGGGCCCATCGTCTCGCCGGGCGCCTACACGGTTCGCCTGACCGTGGACGGCAAGACCTTCACCGAGACCCTCGAGGTCCTCAAGGACCCGAAGGTGACGACCAGCGACGCGGACTTCGATCTATCGCTCAAGACCCAGCTCCGCATCCGCGAGGACATCAACCAGACCTCCGACATCATCAACCACATCGAGGGCATGCGGAAGCAGCTCGAGGACATGGCCGCGGCGAACCGGGGCGTGCGCGGCCGCGAAGACGTCGCGAAGGCCGCGAACGACCTCAACCTGAAGATGCAGGCGGTCGAGGAGAAGCTCCTCGAGCGCGCGCAGTGGACCTCGGACGACAAGTACTTCCGTCAGGCCTACCGCGTCTACATGAACCTCATCTGGCTCAACGGCGAAGTCGGACCGGGCGCGGGCGACGTCGCGGGCGGCGCCGACTTCCGTCCCACCGACACCTCGCTCGCCCTTCTCGACGAGCTCGAAGCGAAGCTCAAGGCCAGCAAGGCCGAGTACGAGGCGCTTCTCGCGACCGAGGTGGCCGCCTTCAACAAGGCGATGACGGAGAGGAATTCCCCGGTGGTGAAGTAGCCGCCCGCCTGGCCGGGGTTGGAGGCGGGGAGTAAAATGCCTCCGAAAACCGAACGCAACCGAGGGGGGACCTCATGAACGCCCGACTCGCATCCGCCGCCCTTTCCGTCTCCCTCCTGCTCGCCCTGGCGGCCGCCGCCTTTGCCGTGAAGAGGGGCGAGGCGAAGTACATCGGGGGCACCATCACCACCATCCGCGAGGACGCGGAGGGACCGATCAACCTGACCAACGAGAAGCGCCTGACCTTCGTCCCGAGGGACGGCGAGATGCTCGAGATTCCCTGGGATCGGGTGTCTCAACTCGAGTACGGCCAGAAAGTCACGCGACGCAAGAAGACGGCGCTGCTCTCGAAGTCACGAAGGCACTACGTGACCATCACCTACCAGGACAAGGAGAAGGTGGAACAGGCGGTGGTGCTCGAGTTCGACCATGACGACGTTCGCATGGTTCTCGCCAGCCTGAAAGCCCGGACCCTTCAGACCATCATCTTCCAGGACGAGGAAGCGCGGAAGGAGATGGGCGGCGTGGTCGAGAAGAAGTAGAAAGCCCTACAACTCGCGGAAACGCGGGGACCGGTAGAGCAGGGCCGCGCTCAGAAGGGACATGCAGACAAGAGTCGCGGAGATGGCGAGGGCCGGCCCGAACGCGGTGATCGAGTAGCCGAGAAGGAGCGCGCCGAGCGGCGAGCCCCCGCGGAAGGTGAAGCCGAAGAGCGCGAGGATCCGACCGCGCATCTCCTCCGGCGCCAGTTCCTGAACCAGGCCCATGAGAGTCGAGCTTCCGGAGGTCTGGACCACGCCGTAGCCGAACAGACAGATCGTGGCGAGCCACTGCCGTCCGCAGAGCACGGCGACCGAGGCGAGGAGGGGACCGACCACGAAACAGGCCAGCACGAACCTCCCCCGCTTCGCGAACTTCCCCCGGTGGGCGGTGCCGATGGCCCCCACGATCGCGCCAAGTCCGATGGCGGAGAGGAGCATCGAGTAGCCGGAAGCACCCGACCCGAGGACCTCGTCGGCCACCACGGGCAGGAAGGTGGTCAGGGGAAAGACGAAGAACGAGAGCGCTCCGGCGAGGCCCACGATCATGGCGATGTCCGGCGCCCGGCGGACGTAGGCGAGGCCTTCCTTGAGGGAACTCGCGACTCCCTGATGGGCCTTCGGGGGGCCGATCAGGCTCGGGATCCGGATGAGCAGCAGGGCGACCACCACGGCCAGGAACGAGAAGGCGTTGATCACGAAGCACCACGCGGCCCCGAGAGCCACCAGCAGGGCGGCGGCGATGGGCGGGCCGATGGAGCGCGAGAGGTTGAACTGGAGCGAGTTCATGGCCACCGCGCGCGGGATGACGTCCCGGGGCACGATGCTGGTGAGGAAGGCCTGGTAGGTGGGCGCCGAC
>DAORUA010000317.1:0-4816 GCA_035432945.1 Vicinamibacteria bacterium
GTTCGACCCGCTCTCCGGCCGGTCCGCGCAGGACCGCAGCCCGGCGGCCGTCGTAAGGCGCGGCCGCGATCGCCTCCGCCGCGGTTCCGCTGAGGCCCGCCGCGGACGCGCGGGAGAGCACACCGTCGAGGTCGCCGGTTTCCACGGTCAGCATGGAATTCCCCGCGCGCAACTGGTCGAGGGGAACTGCCGGATCCGCGGGCACATCGTGCTCGTGAATATCGACCTCGATGAGGCCATCGCCCTCTCCCTTATAGACGAGCATCATGAAGCCCCAGTCGTCGGGCAGGCCGATGATGCGATTGACCGTGGGCTGGGTGAGGCGTCCGGCCAGGCGCCGGTGCATGCCCAGGGCCTTCTCGTAGAAGCTCTCCACCGGCGGCTGCAGGTCGGTCGACACCGCCGCGTTGAACATCGGGCCGACCAGGGTCTCGCACACGGGCAGGGTCCGGGGCGGCGGGACCTTCAGGTACTGGGTGAAGAAGAAACCGGCGCCGCCGGGACCGCGCGTGGCGAAGCTCCGCGACACCGCCCCCCCGCCCGCGCCCGAGAGGTCGTAGGTGTTGAGTTCGCTCACGATCCGGAAAGCCTTCGATCCTCGCAGCCGGGCGAAGAGCGCCTCGACGTCCCGGGTCAGCAGCTCGGCGTTGAACAGGCCCCGCTTGTGGAAGGTGCCGGTCTCGTCGTCCAGGGGGCCTTCGACGAGGCGGATGAATCCGCGGGCCACCCCGGGCGCGGACAGCACCGCGAACCTCGGATGGACCTGCGCACTCACTCCCCACACCCGCGCCAGGGCCTCATCCACCGGGCCGCCGGCCCGCAGTTCGAACCCCAGATCGTCCTGGAGGGCCGAAACGCCGGCATCGAATAACCTCAGGGACACCGTCTGCATCAGCACCTGTTGAATCACAGTTCCAAAGACTCCCTCGCGACGTTCAATATTTCAGCGCTTGTGCGCGGCCTTTCGCGCTGCTATGGTAATTGTACTGTTGTCATAACAATCCTCACCCCTCAGGAGAAGACCCAATGAAGATTCGAACCCTGGCTGCTGCTTTAATGGCCCTCATCCTCGCGGCCGCACCCGCGGCGCGCGCTTCCGCCGCCGACGGCACCGGAAGCGTCACCGTGACGGTGAAGGACAACTACGGAGTCCTTCCCGGGACCGTGGTTCGCCTCGTGGCCAAGGACGGCCAGGCCGCGGGCCGCGCGAACGCCGATGGGACCGGGGTCGCCCGGTTCACCTCGCTCGCCGCCGGTGAATACACGGTCAAGGCCAGCCTGACCGGATTCGCGGACATCGAGAAGGCCGGCGTGACCGTGGGAACGACTGAGGAGAAGGTCGAGCTCGTCATGTCTCTCACCCGCTTCTCGACCAACGTCACCGTCACCACCGCAAACCGCCGCGAGGAACTCCTGATGAACACCGCGGAGCCGACCACGGTGATCGACCAGGTGCAGATCCTCGACACCGGCGCCAGAAACGCCAAGGACCTGCTCTCCGAGCAGCAGGGCTCCGGCGTCCAGGTGAACGTGGGCGGCGGCCAGGGCTATGTTTCCTTGAACGGCGTCTCCAACAAGGGCGTCCTCGTCATGATCGACGGCCGCCGGTACCTCGGCCGCGACGCGAACGGCAACTTCAACCTCGAAGACCTCCCCATCACCGGAGTCGAGCGGGTCGAAGTGGTCAAGGGCGCGGGCTCGGCGATCTACGGCTCCGACGCCATGGGCGGGGTCATCAACTTCATTACGGTCAAGGGCAAGAACAACGGCTTCAAGAACACCCTGAACTTCTCCGGCGGGACCTACAACGACTACCGCGCCGACGACAATCTCACCTACCGGGCGGACAAGGGCGGCTTCGCTCTCACCGCGGGCTACCGGACCTACGACGGCTTCGACCTGAACCCCGTCGTCTGCGTGCTTCCCGGCGGCGACCCCGCCACGTGCACCCCGAGGCCGCCCAATCCCCAGACCGTCGGTCAGCCGGAAAGCCAGTGGCAGACCATCACCGGGAACGCGGACTACCGCCTGTCCGACAAGCTCACCTTCAACTTCATCGGCGACTACTCGAATCGCGACATCGACAACTACTACTTCTCCGGCGCCACCCAGCTCTCGACCACGGTCTACAACTCCCAGCGCAAGCTGGAGCGGTACAACCTCACCCCCGAGTTGAACTTCACCCCGGGCAAGAACACCACCATCAACCTGAGCTACCTGTACGGACGCTACAACCGCGACGAGACGCAGCTCTATACGAACCGGCCCTCCAACCCCAAGGTGGTGGTGCCGACCTGGACCGAGTCGAACGACGAACTCAAGGCCCGCCTTCTCCAGGTCTGGCGCGCGGCCGGACGCGAGCATCCCTTCCAGGTCGGTTTCGAACATCGCAAGGAGCAGCTCTCCCGCTCGGGCCTCACCGGTTGCGTCCCCGGCCAGGCCTGCCTGAAGGACCGCGACCTCAACGTGATCTGGGCCCAGCAGGAATTCGCCCTGACCAGGGACCTCAAGGTCACCGCGGGCTTCCGCTATGACGACTCCAGCGACTACGGAACCCAGACGAGCCCCAAGCTCGCGGGCGTCTACTCCCTCCCCAAGAACAACCGCCTGCGCGTCAGCTACGGCAAGGGCTTCCGCGCCCCCTACTTCGGCGAGCTCTTCCTCGTGAGCCCCGGCTTCCAGGGCAACCCCCTCCTCGAGCCCGAGAAGTCGGAGACCATCACCGGGGGCTGGGCCTACACCGGGCCCAAGTTCGAAGGGTCGCTCGACGCCTACCAGTCCAAAATCAGCAACAGCATCGTCTTCGCGCAGTTGAGCCCGGTTCTCTTCACCTACAATAACGTCTCCAAGTTCGATGCGAAGGGGGTAAACGTGAGCTTCGCATTGAATCTGCGCTACGGGTTCTCTCCATCGGTGGCCTACACCTACACCAAGCGGGTGGACGACAAGGGCGTCGAGATCGGCGGCTTCCCCAGGCACGCCGCGTTCGTGAAGCTCCTGTGGGCGAATCAGCGGCACGGCCTCCGCGCCAACATCCGCGGGAACCTGAGCGGCAAGGTGCCCCAGAGCGTCGGAGCCACCACCTACACCCCCGCCTACAACCTCTGGAACGCGCAGGCCAGCAAGAAGGTGACCTCGAAGGGCAAGTACGCGTTCACCATCTACGCCCAGGTGAACAACATGTTCGACAAGCAGGACATCTATAATGTCAACGCTCAGGGCGTCCCGGTAACGACCGACGTGCTCCCGATCTGGAACGCGCCGCGCACGTACCTGGCGGGCATCACCATCGACGCGGACTGGACTCGCTGATTACTTTCGAGGTCTTCAACTCAATGAAACGCCTGATACTCGCCGCGGCGGTAGCCTGCCCGATCGCCGCCTTCGCCCAGGAACCGTCGAACCTCCCCATCGGAGATCCGGCGCGGAAGGACAAGATGGTCGACGTGGTGCTCGACGGCATCAACGACGCGGCCACCGGCGAGGTCATCACCCCGAAGGAACTGGCCGCGCGCCTCGCGGGCGTGCGCTTGGTCTTCGTGGGTGAGAGCCACACCTCGATGGAGTACCACAACGTGCAGCGGCGCCTGATCGAGGAACTCACCGCGGCGGGCCGCAAGGTCTTCGTGGGCCTCGAGATGTACCCCTACACGGAGCAGGCCTGGCTCGACAAGTGGTCGGCCGGAGAGTTGGGCGAGGATGCCTTCCTGAAGGACTCCCGCTGGTACAAGAACTGGGGCTACCACTGGCTCTACTACCGGGATATCTTCACCTTCTCCCAGAAGAACAAGATCCGGATGTTCGGGGTGAACACCCCCCGCGAGGTGGTAGCGGCGGTGCGCAAGAAGGGCTTCGCGAATCTCACCCCCGAGGAATCCGCGCGCATCCCCAGCAAGATCGACACCGACAGTCCGGAGCACAAGCGTCTCTTCAAGGCCTACTTCGCCCCCGAGGATTCGCTCCACATCACCAGCATGACCGACGAGCAGTTCAACGCGATGTACAACGCCCAGGCCACCTGGGACGCCACCATGGGGTACAACGCGGTCCAGGCCCTCCAGAAGTTCGGCGACAAGGACACCATCATGGTCGTCCTCATCGGCTCGGGCCACGTGTCCTACGGCCTGGGCGCGGAGCGCCAGGCCAAGCTCTGGTTCGACGGGAAGATCGCGTCCGTCATCCCCATGAACGCCACCAACGACAAGGGCGAGAAGCCCTCGGTGCGCGCCTCCTACGCGAACTTCGTCTGGGGTGTGGCCAACGAGAAGGCTCCCCTCTTCCCCACTCTCGGCTTCTCCACGGGCCAGAAGAAGGAAAACCTCTACCCCGTCATCGCGGTGCAGAAGGAAACCGTCGCTGCCGAAGCCGGCTTCAAGGTCGGCGACAGCCTGGTCTCCATGGACGGGGTCGCCATCACCGACACCGAGATCATGAACCGTCTCATGGCGGACAAGCGCTGGGCCGACGCCGCCGAATTCAAGGTCAAGCGCGGCGCGGAAGAGGTCACATTGAAGGCCTTCTTCCGCCGCAAGCCGTAGACCGCAACCGACCCTCTCCCAAAAGCCGTACCTCCTTTCCAGGAAGGCCAACCGACATGCGCGCCACTTCCCTTTTGATTGCGGCGCTCGTCGCCGCGCCCCACGTGAGTTCCGCGCAGGCGCCGGCCGCCTCGGCGCCTGCCGCTGCGCCGAAGCGAGTCCGTCACACCATGCAGGTGACGCTGGACCCCAAGACGCACCGGCTCACCGTGAACGACGAGATCGCGCTCCCCGCCGGGGCTCCGGCGGAGTTCCTGCTGAACGGGAACCTGAGGCTC
>DAORUA010000318.1:0-4787 GCA_035432945.1 Vicinamibacteria bacterium
GGCGGATGGCGTCGTCGTCGTCGACGACAAGGATGCGGGGTCGGACCGGGGAGAGTTTCATGATTCGGGAGCGGGGGAGGGAGGGGAATTCTCACTCAGGAGGGCCAAAAGCCCCGCTTCGTCGAGGATCTTGACTCCCAGGGCCCTGGCCTTTTCCAGCTTGGATCCCGCATCGTCGCCGGCCACGATGTAGTCGGTCTTCGAGGACACCGACGAGGTGACCCGCCCGCCCCGGCCTTCGATCCGCCGCTTCGCCTCGTTCCGGTCCATCGAGGCGAGGACGCCGGTGAGCACGAACTGGAGCCCCTCGAGGGTGCGCGTCTCCTCCGGCCCGCTCGACACCGCGGTCAGGCGGACGGAGGCGTCGCGGAGCCGATCGAGGAGCTCCTGGTTCTGGGGCGCGTCGAACCATTCGCGCACCGATGCCACCACCGCGCCGCCGATTTCGGGGATGGCGTCGATGTCCTCGGCGGTCGCCCTGGCGAGAGCGTCCATGGAGCCGAAGCGGCGGGACAGGAGTTCGGCCGCGCGCTCGCCCACGAAGCGGATGCCCAGGCCGAAGAGGAGCCGTTGCAGTCCGGCCTCGCGGCTCTTCGCGATCGACGAGACGAGATTGGCCGCGGATTTCTCGCCCATCCGCTCCAGCCGGGCGAGGGATTCGGGCTCGAGCGCGTAGAGGTCGGCGATGTTCCTGAGAGCGCCCGTCTCCACCAGCGCTCCCACCAGCTTGTCCCCTAGGCCTTCGATGTCCATGGCCTGCCGCCGGGCGAAATGCTTGATCCGCTCCTCGATCTGGGCCTTGCAGCTCGCGTTCGGACAGCGCAGGTCCACCTCGCCCGCGATGGCGGCCACGTGGGTTCCGCAGACCGGGCAGCGCTCCGGCATCCGGAAGGGTACGGCCGAGGCCGGGCGCTCCCCGAGCACCACCTCCACGATCTTCGGGATCACCTCGCCGCCGCGCTCGACCACCACGAGGTCCCCCACCCGGATGTCCTTGCGCGCGATCTCCTCCGCGTTGTGCAGGGTGGCCCGCGACACCGTGGTGCCTCCCACGAAGACGGGCTCGAGGTGCGCCACCGGAGTGAGCTTGCCGGTGCGGCCCACCCGGACGTCGATGTCGAGGAGCCTCGTGGTCGCGCGTTCGGCGGGGAACTTGTAGGCGATGGCCCAGCGCGGGAACTTCGAGGTGGAGCCGAGTTCGCGCTGGAGGGACAGCGAGTCCACCTTGATCACCACCCCGTCGATGTCGTAGTCGAGGGCGTGGCGCTTCTCCCGCATCGCGGCGCACTGCGCGAGGGCCTCCTCGATGGAGCCGCACGGGCGGATCTCCGGGTTCGTGCGCAGGCCGAGGCCGCGCATCAGGGCCAGGGCCTCGGAGTGCGTCTTCGGCTCGGGCCCGGCGACCCGGGCGAGGGAATAGAGGAAGAGCTCGAGCCCGCGTTCCGCCACCTGCCGCGGATCGAGCTGCTTCATGGCTCCCGAGGCCGCGTTCCTCGGATTGACGAAGGGCTCCTCGTCGTTTCGCATCCGCTCCTCGTTGAGCTTCGTGAAGACCGACCGGGGCAGGTAGACCTCGCCCCGGACCTCGAGCAGTTCCGGAACCGGGCGCCCGCCCGGGGGCGCGGCCAGCGAGAGGGGGAGCGACCGGATGGTGCGCGCGTTCAGGGTGACGTCGTCGCCGATCTTCCCGTCGCCCCGGGTGACCGCCCGGACCAGCCGCCCGTTCTCGTAGGTCACGGACAGGGAGAGGCCGTCGATCTTTGGCTCGGCCACGTAGGACAGAGGCGTGTCGCCGAGCTGCCGCCGGATCCGGCCCTCGAACTCCCGGACCTCGTCCTCGCTGTAGGTGTTCTCCAGGCTCAGCATCGGTTCCTTGTGGGTGACCGACGGGAACTCGGAGAGGGGCGCGCCGCCCACGCGCTGGGTGGGGGAGTCGGGCGTGATCAGTTCGCGATGCGCGGCCTCGAGGTCCCGGAGTTCGCGGTCGAGGGCATCGAACTCCTGGTCGGAGATCTCGGGCTTCGAGAGGACGTAGTACAGGTGCTCGTGCCGGCGGATGGCCTCGCGAAGCTCGGCGGCGCGCTTCGCCGGATCCACCGCGCGGGTCACTTCGAAACGCTCGCCCGCAGGGCGCCCTCGAGCGCGGCCGCCCGCGCCTCGATGACCGCGAAGCCGGCTCCCGAGCCCGGGCGCTCCCGCACGCGCGCGCAGGCGCCGCGGACGCCCCGGTAGATGAGCAGGGCGGCCTCGGAATCGTGATCCGCGTTCTGCGCGCGCTCGGCGATCTCCAGGCCGCGCCTGGCCGCGGCCGAGGCCTGGGGAAGGGGGGCCAGGTTCATCACCGCGGCGTCGATTCGCGCCACCAGGGCCCGGGCCGCGGCCCGGCGGGGCCTCGGCAGGGCTTCCATGGCCGCGTAGTGGCTCACCCAGGCATCGGCGGCGAGACCGCGGATCAGAGTGGGGGCCCAGGCGAGCGGAGCGCCGACGAGCACGGTGAGCACGAGGGTCGAGGGCACCCCGGATCGCTTCGATGAGGCGGCCATCCTCTGGGGCAACCCCTGGCTAGTGGTCGCGCGCGAGGATGAAGTCGGGCAGGGTCATCAGGGCGTCGCGTTCCGGAGAAGGCGCGAAGACCTGCAGGGCCCGCCTCGCCGCCTCGGCCTGCCGGATCGCCACCTCCTCCGCGCGCGCGAGCGCGCCGGTGCGCCGGGCCAGGGCGACGATCTCCGCGTGCGACACGCGCTCGAAGCCGCGGTCCTCGACCACCATTTCGACCTTGCCTCGCACCTCGGCGTCGCCCGCTTCCATCATGTAGATGACGGGAAGGGTGAGCTTGCCTTCGCGCAGGTCCAGCCCGACCGGCTTGCCGAGGGACTTCTCGGAGGCGGTGAAGTCCAGGAGGTCGTCCTTCATCTGGAAGGCGAGGCCGAGGGCGAGTCCGTAGGCTGCGAGGGCCTGCTCCTTTTCCTCGGAGGCGTTGCCCAGGATGGCGCCGATGCGCATGCAGGCCGCGAAGAGGTCCGCGGTCTTGCGGCGGATGATGTCGATGTGCTGGTCCTCGCGCACCGCGAGGTCGGCCTCGCGCTCGATCTCCAGCACCTGGCCCTCGATCATCCGCAGGGTGACGTCGGAGAGAAGGCGGAGGATTCCGAGATTGTCCTGGGTGAGGGCCATGGCCATGGACTTGGTGTAGAGGAAGTCGCCGATCAGGACCGTGGTCTTGTTGCCCCAGCGGGAGTTGGCGCTCTTGCGTCCGCGCCGGGTCGCCGCCTCGTCGATGACGTCGTCGTGCAGCAGGGTGGCGGTGTGGATGTACTCGACCACCGCGCCCAGGGTGATCATGCGGTCGCTTTGGTGGGAGAAGAGGCGGGAGGCGAGGAGGAGGAGCGCGGGGCGGATGCGCTTGCCCCCGGCGTCGCGCACGTGGGAGGCGACGTCGGAAATGACCTGGAGATCGGAGAGGAACTCGTCCCGGAAGACGCGCTCCACGCGAAGGAGATCGTGCTCCACCAGGCCGAGGATCTCGTGAAGGGCCATGGCCTTGGGAAGGCCGAGGGCGGGTTCTAGCGTGGCGGCGCGGAGCGAGTTCAAGGGCGGTTCGGAGGTCGTGGGGGCGGGGGAGTCTCTCGAAAGAGAGGTGCCGCTTTCCTGGAATCTCATTATTCTAGCGAAGCCTGCCCGATTGAGCGGAGGGCCGCCTGGTTTCGAGGCGTCTACCGGTAGTTCGTGAACTGCATGTCGATGTCGAGCCCCTTGGCGCCCCGCAGCAGGGTCATCACCGCCTGCAGGTCGTCCCGGCTCTTGCCGGTCACCCGGAGTTGTTCGCCCTGGATCGCGGCCTGCACCTTCATCTTGCTGTTCTTGATGATCTTCACGATCTCGCGGGCCTTGTCGATGGGGATGCCGCTCTGCATCGCGACCTTCTGCCGCACGGTGCCGCCGAGCGCCGCCTCGGGGTCCTTGTAGGTGAGGGCCTTGATCGAAATGCCCCGCTTCATCAGCTTGCTTTCGAGGATGTCCCGCACCGCCCGCATCTTGTATTCGTCGACGGAGGTGAGGGTGAACTCCTTGTCGCCGATCTCGATGTTGGACTTGCTGTCCTTGAGGTCGTAGCGGGTCTGGATCTCCTTGAGCGCCTGGGCGACCGCGTTCTTCACTTCCTGCTGGTCGATTTCGCTCACGATGTCGAAGGAACTGTCGGCCATGGTTTCTTTGGTCCTTATTCAACTGGATCCCGGCTTTCGCCGGGACAGGTCTGGATCCCGGCCTTCGCCGGGACAGGGCTAGCCTTCCGATGAAAGGTACGTGTAGCCCTCGAGGCCTTCCTCGTACCGCTTCATGAGGCGGCCCGACTCGGCCATGGTGAGGCGCTTCTCGCGCAGGGCGACCTCGACCGCGCGCCGCACGCGTGCGATCAGGTCCTCCTTGTTGTACTGGACGTAGCTGAGGACTTCGGTCACGGAGTCGCCCTCGACCACGTGCTGGACGCTGTACCCGTCCTCCGCCAGCTTCACGTGAACCGCGTCGGTGTCGCCGAAGAGGTTGTGGAGGTCGCCCAGGATCTCCTGATAGGCGCCCACCAGGAAGGTGGCGATGTGGTACGTCTCCCCGGTCAGGGCGTGGAGGGGCAGGAAGTGCTTGACGTCGCGCAGGTCGATGAACTTGTCGATCTTGCCGTCCGAGTCGCAGGTGAGGTCGGCGAGGATGGCGCGCCGCGTGGGCTGCTGGTCGAGGCGCTCGATGGGCATGGCGGGGAAGAGCTGGTTCACCGCCCAGTGATCGGGCAT
>DAORUA010000319.1:0-4772 GCA_035432945.1 Vicinamibacteria bacterium
CTCCGGACGAGCGGTGGAAGCGGCGGGCGACGTCGACGTCCTGCTCCTCGACAAGACCGGGACCATCACCCTCGGCAACCGGCTGGCCACGAGCTTCCTCGCCGCGCCGGGCGTCGACCCCAAGGTCCTCGCGGATGCGGCGCAACTGTCGTCCCTCTCCGACGAGACTCCGGAGGGCCGCTCGATCGTGGTCCTGGCCAAGCAGCTCTTCGCCATCCGTGAGCGCGACGTGGAAGCGCTCGGCGCTCACTTCGTCCCCTTCTCCGCGACCACCCGCATGAGCGGCGTGAACCTCGACGGCCGACAGGTCCGCAAGGGTGCTTCCGACGCGGTGGAGGCCTTCGTGAAGGGCCTCGGGGGGTCCTTCCCCGCCGAAGTCCACGCTCACGTCGAAACCGTGGCCAAGTCCGGCGGCACGCCCCTCGTCGTGGCCGACGGAGCCAGCGTCCTGGGCGTGGTTCACCTGAAGGACGTCCTGAAGGGCGGCATCCGCGAGCGTTTCGCCGAGTTGCGGAAGATGGGCATCGCCACGATCATGATCACCGGCGACAATCCCCTGACCGCGGCCGCGATCGCCGCCGAGGCGGGCGTCGACGATTTTCTCGCCCAGGCGACCCCGGAGATGAAGCTGAAGCTGATCCGCGAGAAGCAGGCGCAGGGGCATCTCGTGGCCATGACCGGAGACGGCACCAACGATGCGCCGGCCCTCGCCCAGGCCGACGTCGCGGTGGCCATGAACACGGGCACCCAGGCCGCGCGCGAGGCCGGAAACATGGTCGACCTCGATTCCAACCCGACGAAGCTCATCGAGATCGTGGAGATCGGCAAGCAGCTCCTGATGACTCGGGGCTCGCTCACCACGTTCAGCGTGGCGAACGACGTCGCCAAGTACTTCGCCATCCTCCCCGCGGCCTTCGCGGCCACCTATCCGGCGCTGAAGGCGCTCGACATCATGGGCCTCACCTCGCCCACGAGCGCCATCCTCTCCGCCGTCATCTTCAACGCGCTCATCATCGTCGCGTTGATCCCGCTCGCGCTCAAGGGCGTGGGGTATCGCGCCCTCGGCGCCGACGCCCTGCTGCGTCGCAACCTGCTCATCTACGGCGTGGGCGGGCTGTTCTCCCCCTTCGTCGGCATCAAGCTGATCGACATGCTTCTGACCGCTATCGGCCTGGCCTGAGGAGACCCCCATGAAAGACCATCTTCGACCCGCCCTCGTCCTCCTCGTTCTGCTCTCCGGCCTCACCGGACTGCTCTATCCTCTGGTCGTGACCGTGATCGCTCAGGCCCTCTTTCCGAGAGAGGCCTCGGGCAGCCTGGTGATGCGCGAGGGCAAGGCGGTCGGATCCCGTCTCATCGGTCAGTCGTTCTCCGACCCGAAATACTTCTGGGGACGTCTCTCCGCCACCGGCCCCGTGCCCTATAACGCGGCCACGTCCACGGGATCCAACTTCGGTCCAGTGAACAAGGCTCTGAAGGACGCCGCGGTCGCGCGCATCGAGGCGCTGCGCGCCGCCGACCCGGGCAACTCCGCCCCCGTTCCCGTGGACCTCGTGACCGCGTCGGGGAGCGGCCTCGATCCGCACATCTCGATCGCCTCCGCTCTCTACCAGGCCCCGCGCGTGGCCCGGATCCGGGCGCTCGACGCGAAGGCGGTCGCGGCGATGATCGAGACCGCGAGCACCGGCCGGGGCCTCGGTCTGTTCGGCGAGCCGGTGGTGAACGTCCTCGAGTTGAATCTGGCGCTCGATGCGCTCGGCGGGTCCCCGCGTTGACCGAAGACCGCCCTGATCCGGACGCGCTCCTCGCCCGGGTCAAGGAGCAGGAAGAGAAGAGCCGTCGGGGCAAGCTGAAGATCTTCCTGGGCGCGTCGGCGGGCGTGGGCAAGACCTTCGCCATGCTGGAGGCCGGGCAGAAACTCCTGCGCGAAAAGCGCGACGTGGTGGTGGGCTGGGTCGAAACCCACGGCCGCCAGGAGACCGCGCGTCTTCTCGAAGGACTGGAGCGCCTGGGCGCCCGCAAGGACGCCCACCGGGGCGTCGAGCTCGCGGAGTTCGATCTCGATGGAGCACTCGCCCGCAGGCCGGCCTTGATCCTCCTCGATGAACTGGCGCACACGAATGCGCCGGGCTCACGCCACGCCAAGCGGTGGCAGGACGCGGTCGAGCTGCTCGACGCCGGCATCGACACTTACACCACCCTCAACGTGCAGCACCTCGAGAGCCTCAACGACGTGGTCGCCCAGATCACCGGGGTGAAGGTCCAGGAGACGGTGCCGGACTCCGTGCTCGAGGAGGCCGACGAAGTGGAGCTCGTCGACATTCCTCCGGACGAGCTCCTGCAGCGCCTCCGCGAGGGCAAGGTCTACGTGCCCGAGCAGGCCCGGAGAGCCATCGACGGCTTCTTCCGCAAGGGCAATCTCATGGCCTTGCGCGAACTGGCCCTGCGCCGCACCGCCGAACGCGTCGACGAGCAGATGCGCGACTACCGGCGCGACCACGGCATCTCGGCCACCTGGCCCGCTTCCGAGCGCCTCCTCGTCTGCGTGGGCCCGAATCCCGCGAGCGAGCGGCTGATCCGGGCGACCAGGAGAATGGCGGTGGGCCTGCGTGCCCAATGGGTCGCGGTCTACGTCGAGACTCCGTCTCACGCGAAACTCCCGGAGTCCGACCGCCAGGCCCTGGCCGACAACCTGCGACTCGCCGAGAGCCTGGGCGGGGGAACGGTCATCCTCGCCGGCGCCGACGTCGCTCGCCAGCTGGTGTTGTACGCCCGCGAGCACAACGTGGGTCGGATCCTGGCCGGCAAGCCGACTCATTCGAGGTGGCGCGACCGGCTCCGGGGGTCGCTGGTGGACGCCCTCGTGCGCGGCAGCGGCGACATCGATGTGTATGTCATCTCGGGAGACACCTCCCGCGACGCGAAGCAGGCTGGCCCGCCCGCGGCTTTCAGACCCCGGTCGCCTGCGTCCGACTACGCCTCGGCGGTGGCCGTCGTCCTCCTGACCACCGTGATCTGCTGGGCGATGTTCCCGGTCTTCGCGGCCACGAACCTGGTCATGGTCTATCTCCTCGGGGTGACCTTCGTGGCCACCCGGTCCTCCCGCGGACCCGCAGCCCTCGCTTCCGTCCTGAGTGTGGCGGCGTTCGACTTCTTCTTCATTCCGCCGCATCTCACCTTCGCGGTGGCGGACTCCCAGTACCTGCTCACCTTCGCGGTCATGCTCCTGGTGGCGCTGCTCATCAGCACGCTCGCGTCCCGCGCCCGCGCCCAGGCCGACGCGGTGCGGCAGCGGGAGCGGCGCACTTCCTCCCTGTACGCGATGAGCCGGGACCTCGGAGCGGCGCAGAACGTCGACGATGTAGGGATGATCTCGGCGAAACACGTCGAGGAGGTCACCTCGGCGCAGGTCTTCGTTCTATCCACCGGCCTGTCCGGCCACCTGCGAGAGGTGGGCTCCAGGGTCCAGGCCCGCCCGTTGAACGACCGCGACGAGGCCGTGGCCCGGTGGGTCTTCGAAAATCGAAGGCCCGCGGGGCTCGGCACGGATACGCTGCCGGCCGCCTCGGCGCTGTTCCTTCCCCTCGCCGGATCGGATCAAAGCCTCGGCGTGCTCGGCGTGAGGCCCGCCTCGGGTCGGCCCTTCACGCCCGATCAGATGCAGCTGCTCGACGCGTTCGCGAGCCTGGCCGCGGCCGCGCTCGACCGGGTGCGCCTGCTGGGGCAGGCGCAGCGGGCGCAGGTCGAGGTGGAGACCGAGAGGCTTCGTAATTCCCTGCTCAGCTCGGTGTCTCACGATCTGCGAACGCCCCTCACCTCGATCACCGGCGCCGCGAGCAGCCTGCTCCAGGCTCCGGGAAATCTCGACGATGCCTCCCGGCGGGACCTGCTCGAGACCATCCACGAAGAGGCCTTCCGGCTCAACCGGCTGGTGGCGAATCTCCTGGACATGACCCGGCTCGAGTCGGGAGCCTTGAAGGTGAGGAAAGAGTGGTCCCCGATCGAGGAGGTCATCGGGAGCGCCCTGACCCGCCTCGCGTCGTCGCTGGCCGGCCGTCGCGTGGAGACCGAAGTCCCGGACAACCTTCCCCTCGCGCCTTTTGACGCCCTGCTCATCGAGCAGGTGCTGGTGAACCTGATCGAGAACGCGGTGAAGTACACGCCGGCGGGCGGGGAGATCGTGATATCGGCGTCGGCATCTCCGGAGGCCTTGAGCGTGGAGGTGTCCGATCGCGGTCCGGGCATACCCCCGGGCGACGAGGCGCGGGTGTTCGAGAAGTTCCAGCGGCTCGAGGGCCGGGGACGGAAGGGCGGCGTCGGCCTGGGCCTCACCATCTGTCGAGGCATCGTGACCGCCCACGGCGGAACCATCAACGTGTTCAAACGAGAGGGCGGCGGAGCCTCGTTCCGCTTCACCCTGCCCATCGAAGGCGAGCCGCCTTCGATGGCGGGAGCGTCGAGATCCGTCCAGGACGCGCCGTGACCTCGGACCTCGTGGTCCTGGCCATCGAGGACGAGCCTCAGCTCGTTCGCTTTCTGCGCGCCTCGCTCGCCGGACACTCCATCCGGCTCATCGACGCCGCCACCGGCAGCGCCGGTCTGGTCGAGGCCTCGACCCGGGTGCCCGACCTGATCCTTCTCGACCTCGGCTTGCCGGACATGGACGGGGTCGAGGTCTGCCGGCGCCTGCGAGAGTGGACGCGGATTCCCATCCTCGTGCTTTCCGCGCGCGGCCAGGAGCGCGACAAGATCGAGGCCCTCGACGCGGGGGC
>DAORUA010000320.1:0-4751 GCA_035432945.1 Vicinamibacteria bacterium
GGCCGAAGACTCCGGAAGACGTGGTGGAGATGGTCAAGGGCGGTCCGATCAGCGACGAGACGCGCGCCATCCGCTCCTCGCCCCGGGCCGTGGCCAAGGCTCCGACGGGAGTGGCAGTCGAAGCACCCAAAGACTGGAAGGCCGATCGTCGGGTCTGGGCCGGCGCGGCCGGAATCGCCGCCCTGCTCGTGATCGGCGTCTTCATGTCGAATCGCCCGGGGGCGGACGCTCCCGCCACCGGCACCCAACAAGCACCCGCACCGCCGGTTGCCGCGCCCGCGATCAAAGCCCGGCCCTCGCTCGTGGTTCTCGGCATCACGAACGCCACGCAGGATGCAGAGTCTGAGGCGCTGAGCATCGTCATCTCGGAGCTGTTGACCCACAGCCTGGCGATAGATGGAAAGCTGCGGGTCCTGCCCTCGCAGGAGGCCCTTCGGGCGGCAAGAGAACTCGATCTTGGAACCGCGTCGCCTTCGCCGAGTCAGCTCGCGCAGTTGCGGAGCCTGCTCGGCGCCAACTACGTGATCACCGGCGCCGCGAGCGGCCTGGGGTCGGGCGACGACCGGCTGGTTCGCCTCGAACTGAACCTGGTCGACCTCGCCTCCGGAAAGACGGTGGCCCAATCGTCAACCACCGGTACCGCCACCGCGTTGCCCGACCTCGTCGCCCGCGGGAGCGAAAACGCAAGGAAGTTCCTGGCTCTCGCACCCGTCACCGCGGATCAGGGCGCCGCGATCTCGGCCTCCTGGCCCGCCACCCCCGACACCAGCCGTCTGTCGGCGGAAGGCCTTTCCATGCTTCGGCGGGCGGACTTCAAGGGAGCGCGCACCGCTTTCGAGAAAGCCGTGCGATTGTCCCCCGATCATCCGGTTCCCCACGCGGGGCTCGCATCGTCTCTCGCCTCGCTCGGCTACGCGGGACAGGCGAAGGAAGAGGCGGCAACGGCGCTCGGGCTCACCGACAAGCTCGCTCCGGAAACCAGGCTGTGGATGAACGCACAGTTGCAGGAAACCAGCAAAGACTGGAAGGCGGCCGCTCAGACGTATGGGGCTCTCCTGGCCCTGGCCCCGGACAACCTCGACTACGGCGTGCGGCTCGCGGAGGCCCAGAGTTCCGGCAGCATGGCGAAGGAGGCCCTTCAGACGATCCAGACGCTGCGAACGCTTCCCCTTCCGCTCTCCGCCGATCCTCGTCTCGACCTCGCCGTCGCGCGCGCCTACCAGCGACTCGGCGACTTCAAACAGCAGCTCGCTTTCGCCACCACCGCGGGCCAGGCCGCCACCAAGACCGGCGCGCGCCTCGTGGCCGCCAACGCAAAGCTGGTCGAATCGAATGCCCAGGAGCGGCTTGGGGACCGAGCCGCGGCCGCGCGGGCCTGTCAGGAGGCTCAACGCCTGTTCGAGGCGGCCGGCGACAAGAGCGGATCGGCCCGGGCGCTGGAACTCGTCGCCCTCGGCGTTTATCGGGGCGGGGATCTCGATGGCGCGAACAAGCTGTTTGAAAGGGTGCTCGCGATGCACACCGAGACCGGCGACAGCCTCGGCATGTCGAGGGCACGCACCAACCTGGCCATCATCGCCTACAAGCAGGGCGCGGTCGCGAAGTCGGAGCGGCTCGACGCCGAGGCCCTCGCAACCCTCCGAGAGATCGGGGCCAAAGGGGATGTCGCCACCACGCTCAACAACATCGCGATTCGTCTGCAGAATTCCGGGGATCTTGGCGGCGCGCAGAAGAAGTACAAGGAGGCGCTCGACGTCTTTACCGAGATCAGCGACCGACGGCGCCAGGCCACGACCCTCGGGAACCTCGCCGAGGTGATGGCAGCCCGTGGTGATCTCAAGAACTCGGAGGCGATGCTGAACGAGGGCCTCGCCACCTGGCGGGAACTCGGCGAGCAGGGCGAAGCGGCGTATGTCCTGGCTCGCCTCGGCGATCTCGCCGCCGTGCGGGGCGACCTCATCGTCGCCCGCGATCGTTTCGATGAAGCCCTGAAGATCCAGCAGGAGATGAAGGAGCGTCTGGCCATGGCGGAGACCAAGGTTTCGATGGCCCGGCTGGCGCTTTCTGCGGGAAAGCCTTCGGATGCGGAAACCCTGGCGCGCGAAGCGGAAGAGGTATTGCGCGCGGAGAAATCCGCGGACTCCCAGCTGCTGGCGGGGGTCGCCCTCGCGGAGGCGCAGCTCGCTTTGAACAAGACGTCCGAGGCCAGGGAAACTGCAAAGGCGCTCGCAGCCTCAGCACCCCAGAGCAGCAACGCCAACGTGCGTGCGACCTACGCCATTCTGAGCGCGCGCCTGCAGGCCGCGGGCGGAGATGTTGCCGGGGCGGTCGCATCCCTCGACAAGGCGCGCCAGGCCGCGGCCAAGGACAACCTCCTCGAACAGGTACTCCGGACCCGCCTGGTTGCCGGTCAGATCGAGATGACGGGCGGGCGCGAGAAGGCCGGGCGGGCGCGACTGCTGGCGCTCGCCAAGGAGGCTGAGGCAGGCGGGTTCGGTCTGATCGGCCGCCTGGCGAAGGAAGCGGCGAAGTAGCTCGCCGACCCGGGCCTCAGCGCCGCAGGCGGGTCCCCGAGGCGCGCTCGATTGAAGCAGGGTCGATTCGCCCTTCCCGGAGAAGAGCGATGCCACCCGCGGTGTCGCCCACATCCACGATGGTCGAGGGCGCGCCGTGGAGCGCGCCGACGTCGAAGGCCAGCGTGGCGAGCGGAAACGCGCGCGCGGCCTCAACCACGGTGACGCACGGCGCCTCGCCCGCCAGGTTCGCCGACGTCGACACGAGCGGACCGGCGAGACGCGCGAGAGCCCGCGCCACATCCGACGCGGGCACGCGAACCGCGATGGTGCCGGCGCCCACGAGGAGTTCCGCGGACAGCGAGGCGGCGGCCGGGACCACCAGGGTCAGGGGCCCCGGCCAGAAGGCATCGGCGAGACGCTGCGCTTCCTCCGGCCAGCGCGCCGCGAGGGATCGGGCCTGCGCCACGTCCGCGACGATCACCGGCAGCGCCTTGCCCGCCTCCCGGCCCTTGGCTTCGCGAAGACGCGTCACCGCCTCACCATCGAGCGCGCGACAGCCGATGGCGTAGAGGGTGTCCGTCGGATAGATAAGGAGCGCGCCCTCCCGCAATCGCGCGGCCACGTCGCTCTCCTCGTCCGGTGTGAGCGCTCTGGCTCGAAGGTCGTATCGCTGAGGGTCCCTCACGCGAAGGATCGTACAATCACAAGCCTTGATCGAGCGACTCCTCACACGGTGGCCCTCCCTCCCCAAGGGCATCGCGGCCCCGTTGTCGCTGATCACCCTCATGGTCTGGACCGGCGCCATGGTCCTCGTCGTCCGCAAGGCCACGGAGCAGACCGCCCTCGCTCTCACCTCCGACCTTGCGGCGTACGGCGAGCGGGCGCGCTGGAGCGGCATCTACTACCGCGGCGAGAAGATCGGCTTCTCGGTGAGCCAGATGACGGAGCGGCCGGGCGGTTTCAAGCTGCAGGAAGACGGCCAGATGCTGATCACCCTCATGGGCGACAGCATCGCCAGCAAGCTCCACACCGAAGTGAACGTCGATTCGCAGTACATGCTGCAGGACTTCTCGTTCTCGCTCGACCCGGGCACCGGCCCCCTCTCCATCAAGGGAGTGCTCGAAACCCCCACGCGCCTCTCGGTGAAGATCACTTCGGCGGGCAGCGAGAAGTCGAGGACATTCGACCTCAAGGAACCGCCGATCCTCTCCCTCAACCTGCCGAAGCGCCTGCTCGCCATGGGCCTCACCGAGGGCGCGCGCCACCAGATCCAGATCTTCGACCCCGCGACGCTCACCAACGGCCTCGCCATCATCGAGGTCGGCAAACGCGAGGTGGTCCGCATCCTCGACAAGCCGGTGCCCGCGTTCAGGATGACCATGACCTACTCCGGCATCACCGCGACCTCGTGGATCACCGAGGTGGGGGACATCGTGAAGGAGGAGAGCACCATGGGGATGGTGGTGGTGCGCGAGAGCCGCGAGCGCGCCATAGCGCTCGCCATGTCCTCCGAGGTCAAGACGGACATGATCGAGACCGCGGCCATCCAGCCCGATTCGAAGCGGAACATCGATGACGCCCTCTCGCTCGCCTCCCTGCGCCTCGAGTTCTCGGGCGCCGAACTCCCCGGCACCCCCGAGGAGCGAAACGGCGCGGGGCAGACCGTCACCGGCAACATCGTCGAGATCGTGGATCCGAACACGCTCAAGGCCGGGCCGATTCCCGCAGACATCGAGGCCTCGCTTGCTCCCGAGGCGTTCATCGAGAGCGACGCGCCCGAGATCGTGGCCGAGACCGCGCGGGCGCTCGAGCGGGTGGGGGCGGACGCGACCGCGAGGAAGAAGGCCGAGCTGCTCGTGCGCTACGTGAACGCGGCCCTCGAGAAGAAGCCGACCATGAGCATTCCCTCCGCAGTCGAGGTCCTGCGCACGCGGGTGGGCGACTGCAACGAGCACACCGCGCTCTACGTGGCCATGGCGCGGGCCGCGAAGATCCCGTCGCGCGTGGCCATCGGCCTGGTCAGCATGCGCGGCGCTTTCTACTACCACGCCTGGC
The DNA here is from genome assembly GCA_035432945.1 of Vicinamibacteria bacterium. Lineage (GTDB taxonomy): Bacteria > Acidobacteriota > Vicinamibacteria > Fen-336 > JAGNNV01 > JAGNNV01. The sequence continues at coordinate 4,572 of DAORUA010000320.1, forward strand.
CCGAGGTCTTCGTGGGCGACGCGAAGTCGACGGTCGACGGCAAGACCGGGGTGTGGATCCCCGTCGATCCCACCCTCAACCAGTTTCCCGCGGACGTGAGCCACGTGCGTCTCGCGCGCGGCGGTTTCGAGCGGCAGACCGCGATCCTTCCCCTGCTCGGCCGCGCGAAGATCAGGATCC
>DAORUA010000321.1:0-4748 GCA_035432945.1 Vicinamibacteria bacterium
TTGGGCCTACCACGACGCGCTTTTTTTGCATCGGCTGGACGAGGGCGTGATTGAGCTCATCCGCGCGGCCCGGGCCGCGGGCAGGTAGGCGGCCCCCGCGGCCGAAACGGCGAGGACGATCAACGCGAGGGAGATCGCCAACCCATCCCAGGCCGGGACCCCGAAGAGCTGCGAGCGCACCAGCACCGCCACTCCGACCGCGATGGGAACGCCAAGGAGGAGCCCGCCCGCGACCAGCTTCCCGGCCTGACCCATGATCAGCCGGACGATGTCCTTCGGCTGCGCGCCCATGGCCACGCGTACCCCGATCTCCCGGAAGCGCTGGGTCACGCCGTGGCTCAGCACGCCGTAGAGGCCGAGAGCCGCGAGCAGCAGGGCGAGGGCGCCGAAGACGGTGGCGAGATAGGCCATGGTCCTCTCGGCCGAGATGGAGTCGTCGCGCTGCTGAGCGAGGGTGGTGAAATCGGTGGGAGGCACCTGCGGGTCGATGCGGGTCACGATGGACCGGATCGAATCCGCCAGCGCCTTCTCGGACCCGCGCGCGCGCACGTAGTAGCTCATGGACCCCAGCACCTCGGCCTGGGCGTAGGGGAAGAACACCTGCCGCCGCCCCTCTTCCTCGTTCACCGTGGTCTGTCGGAAGTCCTTCACCACCCCCACGATCTCGAACTGATACTCCTCGGTGCGCATGCTGCCGAACCTTCGGCCCAGGGCGCTCTCGTTTTTGAAGTAGTGCTTCGCGAACGACTCGTTCACCACCGCGACTTTCGGCGCTCCCTCGCCGTCGCGCTCATCGAAGCCCCTTCCAGCGACGATGGGAGCCTCGAGCGTGGTGAAGAAGGCCGGACTCACCTTGAGCCAGAGCGGATTCATGTTCTCCTCTTCGGCCGGGGTATAACCGGGGATCTTGATCGTGCTCGAGGAGTTGGAGTTCGTGAGGAGAGAGTTGTCGGACATGCCGACCGAGGCCACGTCGGGCTGGGCCATGATCTCCGCGTTGACCCGTTCGAAGAGCGAGCGCTTCTGCGCCTCGTCGTAGCCCGCGAGGGCGGGATTGAGGCTGAAGGTGGCGATCTTCTCGGTGTTGTACCCGACCGGGCGGCTCGCGAGATTGAAGAGAGACCGCGCGAGCAGCCCCGCGCCCACCAGAAGGGCGAGTGACAGGGCGAGCTGGCCGACCACGAGAACGTTGCGGGTTCTCCGCCCTCCCGCGGCGGTGGCCCCGCTGCCCTCGCGCAGGGAGGGGGTGAGGGCCACGCGCGTCCCCTGCAGGGCGGGCACGACGGTGGAGACAATGACGCCGATGAACGCGAGGAGCGCCGCGAAGCCGAGCACGCGGGCATCGAGCGAGAAAGTGAGGAGCTGGCGGGCGTTCTCATCGGGGAGGGTGTCGACGAGGAGCTTGCCTCCCACCACGGCGACACCGAGCCCGGCGATGAGACCGAGGGACGCGAGCACCGCGCCTTCGACCACGAGTTCGCGGATCAGGCGCGCGCGCGTGCCCCCGAGCGACAGCCGGACCGCGATCTCTTTCCGGCGCTTGGTGGCGCGGGTGAGGAGAAGGTTCGCGATGTTGAGGCAGCCGATGAAGAGAACCAGCGAGGCGGTGGCGAGGAGGATCCGGAACGGCGCTTCCGCCTGCTCGCGGAAGCCCGAGGCCCCGGTACCGCCCGGGAGGATCTGCAGGTTCTTCTTGAGGAACCGTTCCTTGAAAGTCGCGGACCCGCGGGTCATCGTTTTCACCTCTTCGGCGAGGATCTGCCGGTAGAGGACGTTTGCGCGGATCTGCGCCTGCTCCATGCTGATCCCGGGCTTGAGGCGCGCCACCGGCGTGAGCCACATCGCGCGGCGCGATTCCAGCTCGTCCCAGGTCGGCGTGACCGATCGTTTCATGGCGAGCGGGACGAAGGCCAGGGCCTCCTGCCCCACCTCCATGCCCCGGAAGCCCGCGGGCGCCACCCCAACGACCTGCATGCTCGAGGCGTTGATCCGCACGTTCCGGCCGACCACCGACGGGTCGCCGCCAAAGCGCCGCTGCCAGTAACCGTAGGAAAGGACCACGACGGGATGATTGCCGGGAGTCACGTCATCGGAAGCCGCGAACAGCCGGCCGGCCGCGGGGCGGAGTCCGAGCACATCGAAGTACGTCCCGGAGACGAGGTCGGCCCGGGTGCGCTCGGTGTTGTTGTCGACGCCGAAGAAGACGGTGGTGGGCAGATAGGCCAGCACGCCATCGAAGACATCTGTCTTGTCCCGGAAGTCCTTGAACATCGGGTACGAGATCGGGTTCGGGAAGTTCTTGTTCGACTCGAACAGCCCCGAGTTCGGCCCGGGGGTGTGGATGATGACCAGGCTCCCCGGGTCCTTCACCGGCATGGAGCGGAGCAGGACCTGATCGAACAGCGAGAACACCGCGGTGTTCGCGCCGATGCCGAGCGCAAAGGTCGCGACGATCAGAAGAGTCAGACCCGGAGTCCCAATCACGCGCCGCAGCGCGAGGCGCACGTCCCCGACCAGCCCGCTCATCACGCGATCTGGGCGTTTTCGGGCATGGCGCCTTCTTCGACGATGCGGCCGTCGAAGATGTGGATGGTCCGATCCGCGTACTTCGCGAACCGCGGGTCGTGGGTCACCATGACGATGGTGGCCCCACCCTGGTGAAGCTCGGTCATGAGCGCCATCACCGCGTCGCCGTTCTTCGAGTCGAGGTTTCCCGTGGGCTCGTCGGCGAGGAGCACAGCCGGGGAACCCACGAGCGCCCGGGCCACCGCGACGCGCTGTTGCTGACCGCCGGAGAGCTGGCTCGGCAGATGCTTGGCCCGATGGCCCATGCCCACGCGCTCGAGCGAGTCCATCGCGCGCTTCTTGCGCTCAGCCGCGCTGGTGCCGCGGTAGGTGAGCGGAAGCTCGACGTTCTCGAAGACCGTGAGGTCGCCGATCAGGTTGAAGCTCTGGAAGATGAAACCGATCTCGCGGTTACGGACGCGCGCGCGATCCGCCGCGGTGAGCTTGGCCACCGGCTGGTTGTTCAGGATGTACTGACCGTCGGTCGGCGAATCGAGGAGGCCGAGGATCGAAAGCAGCGTCGACTTGCCGCAGCCCGACGGGCCGGCGATCGCCGCGAACTCGCCTTTCTGGATCTTGAGGTGAATCCCCGAGAGTGCGTGGGTCTCGACCTCGTCGGTCAGAAAGACCTTGGTGACGCCGGACAGGTCGATGAGGGCGGGGGTATCGGTCATGGCTTCTCTCGGCTCCTTGAGGGGTTCTTTCCTGCTTCAACGTCCGGACGGCGCTTTATGTTCCACTCTTGTCTGTATTTGACGTTCGAATCGGCGGTCGGGTGCGCAACAAATCTCTACTTCAGACGAATGCGGTCGAAGGCGTCCCAGGCCGAAGCGTCGGAAAGGATCACTTCGTCGCCGAGATCGAGGCCCTCGAGGATCTGAACGCTGTTGACGGAGGCTCGGCCGAGGCGGACCCTCACCCGGTGAGCTTCGCCGGTCGCCGGATCCACGCGGAAGAGGCTGATCGTGCTCTCCCCCGCTCCCTGGGCGGGGCGGCCCACGTAGAGGGTGTCGCTCAAACGCGCGACCTCGATGGTGCCGTCGACGGTCAGGTCGGGCCGCGAGCCCTTGGGCAACTCGCCCTCGAGAGACACATCTACCGCCACCGTGCCGTTCTGCGCTGCGGGGTCGATGCGAACCACCTTGCCCTTGACCACGCCGTTGCGGGTGTCGATCTCGCAGGGCAGACCGAGGGCGAGGTCCTTGGCCGAGGTCTCGGCCACCCGGATCACCGCCTTGAGCCGCGTCGGCTCGACCACGCGGGCGAGGTTCGTTCCCGGGGTCACGCGCTGGCCCACTTCCACGGGCACGGACTGGAGAACTCCCGTGATCCCGGCGCGCACCTTCAGGGCATCGCGCTGGGCCCGGCGCAGCCGCGCCTGACCGAGACGCTGTTCCACGGTGGCGCGCGGCACCGCGATCTGGGCCTCGATGGATTCGTTCGAGAGCTTCATCCGCTCCTGCTCGATCTTCGCCCGGCCCTCGAGCTCCTCGGCCGCGGCCTTGGAGAGCTTGGCGTTGAGGCCCGCCACCAGTCCCTGCGCGGCCAGCTCCACATCGGCGTCCGCGCGCAGACGCGCCTGTCGCGACTCGGACTCGACGCGCGCGGCGGTCGCCTGCTGATCCAGGCGGGACTTCTCTATGTTGGATCGCGCCTCCACGAGGCGCGCCTCCGCTTCGCGCAACTGAGACTCGGCGTCGAGCACCTGCATTTCGAGGTCCGGATTCGAGAGTTCGAGAATGATGGTGTCCGGCTTGACCGCCGTGCCGGGAAGCGCCACGATGCGCTCCACCCGCGCCTCGGTGAGCGCCGGGATCCAGCGCACCTCCTCGGGCACCAGGGTGCCGAGGCCACGCATCTGCAGGAGCATTTCTCCGCGCTTCACCTTGTCGAGAAAGAGCGTGCCGCGATCGACGCTGGGCGCCGCCGGCTTGAGTTGGGACAGGCCCCAGGTGGCGGAAAGCAGCACCACCGCGGCGCCGACACCGAGTTGAAAATTCCGTTTCCTGCGTTTGATCGCGAGGTCGGGGCGAGCGATGTCCATGGGGTTCCTCTTATCAATGCCTGTGCCAGCCGGCCCAGACGTCCCTATTCTGCTTGTCTTCAGCGACTTGTAGAAACCGCTCGACCGAAGGGCGAGAGGTTTCGGTCCCATTACCGGACACCGGGTTCCCGGCCTCGGA
>DAORUA010000322.1:0-3177 GCA_035432945.1 Vicinamibacteria bacterium
AGGTGAAGGCGGTGGCGTTCGTGCCCTTCTCCTTGAACGCCGCGTTCAGCCGGTCGCGCACCGAATCCGCGTCCCGGCCGGAGTCCTTCAGCCGGAGCACCACCAGGCCCGCCTGGTCCGGCACGTCGAGGATCTCCTGCACGCCTTCGAGATCGGCGTAGCACGAGCCCCATTCGTAGGCCTCGAGCCCCTTGATCGTGTAGATGCCGGTCACCCGCAGTCTGGTCCCGTTGAGCCGCCCATCCGAGGTGGTCCCGAGGGCCACCAGATCGTCGCCGGGACCGATCCCGAGCTTGCGGGCGACCCCGCGATTGATGAGGACGCCCTTCTCGCCGGTCTCGAAGTGCCGGCCCGCCACCACCGAGAGGGCGGGGTAGGTGGACGCGCGCGCCTTCGCGTCGATCCCGATGAGGACGCCGTCCATGGTCGTGTCCTTGAATGAAAGCAGCGCTCCCACCATCAGCCGCGAGAGCCCCGATTCGATCCGCGGGTCGATGCGCTTCGCCTCCTCGATGAGACGCCGGGGCTCGCTGATCAGGCGATAGTTGTTCTGCGGCATGATGAACGAAATCTCGCCGGTCTCGTCCGCGGCCGCATCACTCCGGTAGACCTGCACGTGCCCGAGGGTCGCGTTCTTCGCGGGGTCCACCACCGCCCGCTCCATCGCGTCCGTCCAGGCCTGGCCGAGGACCATGAGAGCGATGCCGAAGGCGAGGGCGAAGATGGTGAGGGCGGTGCGGCGGCGGTGCCGCGAAAGGTTCCGGAAAGCGAGGCGGAGGATGAAGGGCGCGGCGGAGGTTGCGCGCACTAGGCAAGGACTCCCACTTGCCCGCCGGTGTGCCAGAAGAGAATCGAAGCGCCCTCTCTCAGGCCCCTTGCGCGCACCAGGGCGATGAGGCCGGCCAGGGCCTTGGCCGTGTAGGTGTGATCCACGACGATGGCCTCGCTCCGGGCGAGAAGGATCTGGGCTTCCCGCGAGGCCTCGGTGGGAATGCCGTAGCCCTCGCCCACGAACGCGTCGGAGACTTCCGCCCTTCGCGGGGGCGCGGCCGATCCGGCAAGGGCGAGAACGCCCCTCTCGATGTCTTCGACGATGAGCCGGAGCGAAGCCTCGCTTTCATCGGCGCTGATGCCGATGAGCCGCGTCTCCAGGCCCGCGAGGGCGAGGCCGGCAAGGAGGCCGCCCTGGGTTCCCCCCGAGGAGGACGCGTGAACGATCACGTCGGGCCGGTGCCCCTGGTCGAGCATCTCGAAGATCCCGAGGGCGAGACCCGCGGCCCCCAGCGGCGTCGAGGCGCCCAGCGGTATGACCTGCGGCTTTCGACCCTCGGCCCGCAACTTCGCTTCCAGCGCCGCCATCATGGGAATCCGGTCCGCGCGGCCCGCCACGAAGTGGAGCCTGGCCCCGAACAGGTCATCGAGGCGCGTGTTGCCGGTGAGTATCCGCGGCGCCTCGCCGGAAAGCACGAGGTGGCAATCGACACCCAGGCGGGCCGCGGCGGCGGCGGTGGCGCGGCAGTGGTTCGACTGGACGCCGCCACAGGTGATCACCGCATCAACGTCCTCCAGGAGCGCCCTCGCCATCACCAGCTCCAGCTTGCGCACCTTGTTTCCGCCGAATCCGAACGGAATGGCGTCGTCGCGCTTGATGAAGATGGGACCCCGGGCCTCGAGGGTCTGTTCGAGCCGTTCGAGACGCTGAATGGGGGTCGGAGCGCCGATGAAGGACGCGCGCGGCAGGGCCTTGAGGCGGTCTATGGGTTCAGCGGGGCTCACGGGGACGCCAATCTACCAAGCCTTTTCCGGACTATCCCGAAAAGGCTCTCCGGAAGGCCTGCCCGTGGGCCGCCGATATACTCCACAGCCCCTATGAACCGCCGCGCCGCGATCACCTCCATCGGACGGTACCTGCCTCCCCGGGTGCTGGATAACAAGCACTTCGAGAAGCTTGTGGCCACGAACGATGAATGGATCCGCACGAGGACTGGAATCTCGACCCGGCACCACGCCGAGAAGGGAGTCGGCAGCTCCGAGCTCGGCGCCGCGGCCGCGCGCGAATGCCTGGAGAGGCGGGGCATCAAGGCCTCCGAAGTCGACCTCATCATCGTGGCCACGGTGACGCCCGACATGTTCTTTCCCGCGACCGCCTGTCTGGTCCAGGAAAAGATCGGCGCTTCCCGGGCCTGGGGCTTCGACCTTTCCGCCGCCTGTTCCGGCTTCGTCTACGCCCTGACCACGGGGGCGCAGTTCATCGAAAGCGGCGCTCACCAGAAGGTCCTCGTGATCGGCGCCGAGGTGATGTCCTCGATCCTCGATTTCCAGGACCGGACCACCTGTGTTCTCTTCGGGGACGGCGCCGGCGCGGTCTTGCTCGAGCCCTCCGAGGACGACAGCGGCCTGCTCGCCTTCTCCAACGAGGTGGACGGCTCCGGGGCCCCGTTCCTGCAGATGCCCGCCGGGGGGAGCCTGCATCCCCCCTCCCACGAAACCATCGACAAGCGGATGCACTACGTGAAGCAGGAAGGCCAGGCCGTCTTCAAGTACGCGGTGCGAAAGATGGCCGAAGCGTCGGTGATGGCGGTGGAGAAAGCGGGATTGCGGAACGAGGACATCGACCTGTTCATTCCCCACCAGGCGAACATCCGGATCATCGAAGCGGCGCAGGCCCGGCTTGGCCTGCCCGATTCCAAGGTGATCAAGAACATCGCGACCTACGGCAACACCACCGCGGCCACCATTCCGCTGGGCATGTACACCGCCCTCGAGGAGAAGCGCCTGAAGAAGGGCGACAACCTCCTGATGACCGCGGTGGGCGCCGGGTTCACCGTGGGCTCGGCCGTCCTGCGCTGGTCCACGCTGGCGCTCTAAGGCGCTACCGTCATGGGCTTCCTGGCCTTCATCGTTCGGGCCATCCTCTTCCTTTTCGTCTTTCGCCTGGCCGCGATCGTCCTGCGCGCGTTCCTGGGCGGCTTCCGGCAGGGCTCGAAGCCGCAGGGCCCTTCTCCCGCCTTCCGGGGGCCGGGCGGAGAGCCCCGCGGGCAGGTGGAAGAACTGGTGAAAGACCCCGTGTGCGGCGTGCACACCGCGCGCTCGTCCGCCATCGTCGGGCGCTACCAGGGGGCCACGGCCTACTTCTGTTCGGAAGAGTGCGCGGCCCGGGCGGACGCCGGCGCGGCC
>DAORUA010000322.1:3277-4718 GCA_035432945.1 Vicinamibacteria bacterium
CACGGCCTACTTCTGTTCGGAAGAGTGCGCGGCCCGGGCGGACGCCGGCGCGGCCTGATCGGGGTCAGGCCTGCGCAGGCTCCTTCTTGGCGGCGAGAGACGCCTTGAGCGCCTCCATGATGTCGATGATCTGGGCGCGCGGCTGCTCGGGAGCCACCGAGATCTCCTGACCCTGGATCTTGCGGTCGATCGCGGCCTGCATGCGTTTCCGCACCTCGTCCTCGTAGTGCGAGGGCTCGAAGGCGGGGGAGGTGATCTGGTCGATGAGCTGGACCGCGAGCTTCAGTTCGTTCTCCTTGGTCTCGGCCGTCCCCACCGGCACCTCGTCGAGCGGCCGGACCTCGTCGGGGTACCGGAGCTGCTGCAGGATGACCACGTTCTTCAGGGGGCGCAGGAGGACGAGGTACTGCTTGCCCCGGGCCGCCCATTTCGCGACCGCGACCCGGCCCGTCTTCTTCATGGCGTCGCAGAGCAGGCGGTAGGCCTTCTCGCCGCCCTTGTCGGGGGCGAGGTAGGAGGCGTTCTCGTAGTAGATCGGGTCCACTTCCTTGATATCGAGGAACTCGGCGATGTCGATGAGACCGGTCTTCTCCTCTTCCATCTTCTTGATCTCGTCCGGGGTGAACACCACGTACTGTTCCTTGGCGAACTCGTAACCCTTCACCATCTCGGTGCGCGGGACCACCATCCCCTCGTCCCGCTCGCAGATGTACTGCTGCTTCACCCGCCCCTTGCACTTCTCGTGCAGCATGTTGAAGGAAATGGACGCCTTGCTCTCGGTGGCGGAGAAGAGCTTGACCGGAATGGAAACCATTCCGAACGAAATGGTGGCGGCGGCGGTGGGTCTCATGCTTGGTGTCCTCGCTCGCGAAGAAGTTCGGAAGAGCTTATGCCCGGGCGGCGGTCGCCCGGATGTGCCGCGTCTCCTCGTCGCGCGCGATAGTCTTTGCCGCCCTGATGAAGAGGGCGAACGCCACCACGTTCGAAAGGGTGGCGGCCATGAAAGCGAGGCGAAGGCTCCCCCACAGGTCGGAGAGCCGGCCCACCACGTACGGCCCGAGGGCGAGACCTACGACGGTGACGAAGAGCAGGAAGACCGCGGACGCCCGCGCCCGCATGTGCGGCAGAACGAGATCCTGAACCGTGGAACTGCCGGCCCCCAGCCACAGGGCCGCGAAGACTTGCGCCGCCGCGAAGAACCCGAGGGCCAGGTCGCGATCGGCGACGTTCAGGGCGAGGAGGAGGAGGGGAATCGGAATCAGGGCGTTCATCATCCCCACGACCAGCCGGCCCGAGGGAATGCGCCGCCGCAGGCGGTCAGCGAGGACGCCGCCCATGGTGACGCCGAGACCGCCGCCCACCGCGGAGATCACGCCCAGCTTCGCGCCGATCTCGGACGCCGAATAGGCGTGGTAACGGATGAAGAACTGCGCGGTCCAGA
>DAORUA010000323.1:0-4717 GCA_035432945.1 Vicinamibacteria bacterium
GATGAGGTACCGGGCCACCTTCTGGAGAAGGTGGCGGCGGAGATCCGGGCGCACCGGCCCGGCGACCATCACAAGGAAGAGGAATAGTGCTCAAGAAGATCGCGCCTTTTGTCCTCCTGTCCCTCGTAAGCCCCGCCCTGCGGGCCCAGACCCAGACGCCCTCCCCGGCCGCGCCCGTGGCCGGGGCCGCCGACGCGAAGATCGCCGGCCAGGAGGTGCCCGTGCCGGCCCGCCGGAAGTACGTGGCTCCCGAGTATCCGGCCGCGGCCGCGGCCGAGGGAATCCGCGGGATCGTGATCCTCGAGGTCCTGATCGCGGAGGACGGAAAGGTGGAAAGCACCCGCGTGACCCGTTCCATCCCCGGCCTCGACGAAGCGGCGATGGCCGCAGTGAGGCTCTGGGAGTACGAGCCCACCAAGCTCGCGGGCAAGCCGGTGAAGGTCCGGCTGTCGCAATCGATCACCTTTGCGTTGAAACTGCCGGAACTGCAGCGGGCTCCCGGCATCCCGGAATTGAAGAGCGGCGGCGCGCCGCCCGCGCCTTCGGGCCTCGCCGCCGCGGAGACCGCCTCGGTCATGATCGCCCTCGGTTCGCAGGGAGAGGTCCGGGAGGCGGCGGTGGTCGAAGGGAATCCGGCGGTAGGCGAAGCCCTGCTGCGCGCGGTCAAGGCGTGGCGCTTCGCGGTCGCAGAAGGGTCGGCCTCCGTCGTATTCACGGTGCGGGCGGATTGGGCTCCCGGGCCTCCGCCGACTCTCATCCTGAAGGCCACGGATCCGAGGAACCTGGCGGTGACCGCGGCGCCGGTTCCACCAGCTGCCCCGGCCCCGGTTGCCTCCCCACCCTCCCTTTCGCCCCAGGCCCCGACCACGGCCCCGCCCGAGCCCCAGGCGGCGGCGCCGGCGGCTGCCACCCCCACCCCCTCAGCCCCTGCGCCTCCGGCGCCGGAGGTGGACACCGATGTGCTCCCCGCCCGCCAGGAGCCGCCCGCCAAGGAAGAGGGTGTGTCGGCGGTAGCCGACGTGGTGCTGGGCGAGAACATCCCCGACCTCACGAAGGGCCGCCGCCCGGTCTGGCCGCCCCTGGCCCGGCTGGGAGACATCACGGGCGAGGTGGTCGTTCGCTTCAGCGTCGACCTCGCGGGCAAGGTCACGGTTCACTCCGTCGAAGGCCCGGAAATGCTCAAGGACGCGGCCGGGCAGGCGGTCCTGAGCTGGCTGTTCCGCCGCACCGCGATCGACCGGCTGAACCTCGTCGCGACCTTCAAGTACGGGGCCGACCGCACCTTCGCGAAGGTCGATCGCGCCGCTCCGTAGGTCCTGCCTCGGGGAGATCGCGAAAAAAAGGGCGGCCTTTCGGCCGCCCTTCTTCTTTGCGACAGGTCTTTGGAGCTACTTCGCGGCGGGGGCTGGGGCCGCGGCGGCCTTCTCGCCCTTCGGGGCCTTCTCCTTGGCCTTGTACTCGTAGCCGACGAGCTCGATCAAGGCGGTGTCCGCGTTGTCGCCCGGACGGTGGCCGAGCTTCACGATGCGGGTGTAGCCGCCACTCCGGGTCTGGAACCTCGACCCGATCACGTCGAACAGCTTCTTCACCACCAGGGGGTCGTGGATGTCCCGGGCAGCCAGGCGCCGCGCGTGCACGCGCTCGGCCGCCGTTCCCTCGCGCTTGGCCAGGGTGATGATCTTCTCGGCGAAGGGACGGAGTTCCTTCGCCTTGGGAAGGGTGGTCTCGATGCGCTCTTCGCGGAGAAGCGCGGTCGCGAGGTTCCGCAGCAAGGCGATGCGGTGGGCGGTGGTGCGTCCCAGCTTTCGTCCGGCGGATCGATGTCTCATGGTCTTTGGTCCTTGGTGTTTCTTCGGGGTCTCTTCGAACTTCGGGGAGAACCCAAATTGTCTCTAACTAGTCGCGCCGGAGAAGGTCGGGCTGGAGCCGCATGCCGAGGGAGAGCCCCCACTTGCGCAGCTGATCCTTGGTTTCATTCAGCGACTTCTGACCGAACTTGTTGATCCGGAGCAGCTCGCTCTCGGTGCGCACCACCAGCTCGCCCACGGTCTTGACGTTGATCTGGGTGAGGCAGTTGTAGGCGCGGACGGGCAGCTCGAGATCGTCGATCTTGCGGCCGAGCTTCTCGCGCAGGGCCTCGCGATCGGTATCGCCCACCGGAAGCGGAGCCGCCTCGGAGGCGGCCTGGGGCAGGGCTTCGGCCTGCTCGGGCAGGTTCAGGAACATCAGCATGTGCTCGCGGATGAGGCGGGCGGCGAGGCCCACCGCGTCGCGCGGAGTGGTGACGCCGTTGGTCCAGACTTCCAGGGTGAGCTTCTCGTAGTCGGTGGCCTGGCCCACGCGGGCGGCCTCGACGAAGTAGTTCACCTTGCGCACGGGCGAGTGAACGGAGTCGATGGGGATCCAGCCGATGGAGAGCGACTCGTCGAAGTTCTTCTCCGCGGGAATGTAGCCGCGGCCCGGCTTCACCACCATCTCGATGTTGAGGGAGGAGCCCGCGGAGAGGGTCGCGATGTAGGCCTCGGGATCGAGGATGTCGACGTCGGCGTCCGGGGTGATGTGCTTGGCCCGGATCTCGCCCGCCTCGGAGGTCTTGAGGTAGATCGTCTTGGGATGATCGACGTTGAGACGCAGGGAGAGCTTCTTGAGGTTCAAGATGAGGTCGGTCGCATCCTCGGTGGCGCCGGGGATGGGCGAGAACTCATGCAGCACGCCTTCGATGCGGATCGCGGTGATCGCGGCGCCCTCGATGCTCGAAAGCAGGACGCGGCGCATCGCGTTGCCGACCGTGGTTCCAAAACCGCGCTCGAAGGGCTGCGCGAAGAAACGTCCGTAGGTGTCGTTCGAGATCTCGTCGTCCATCTCGAGGTGGCGGGGGCGCTGAAAGCCTTTCCAAAGCATCGGGGTTTTGTTTCCTTCTGGTCGGTACGGGTTGCTGGATGTAAAGGGGTGAAACGAAAGAAATGTGGGCGTCAGCACCAAAATTCCAGAGCGCGGAGCGGTCTGGAATTTCGGTGTCTCTACTACTTCGAGTAGAGCTCGACGATGAGCTGCTCTTGAATCGGGAAGTTCACGTCGTCGCGCGACGGCATGGCCTTCACCTTGCCCGAGCGGGCGGCGGGGTCGAGCTCGATCCAGCGCGGGGCGGTGCGGCCCTTCGCGTCTTCGATCGCCTCGGCCACGTACTTGAGCTTGGCGGCGCGCTCCGAGAGGGAGATCACGTCGTTGAGGCTGACCTCGAACGAGGGGATGTCCACCTTCTTGCCGTTCACCCGGACATGGCCGTGGCCAACGAGCTGGCGGGACTGGGCGCGGGAGGCCGCGAAGCCCATGCGGAAGACCGCGGAGTCGAGACGACGCTCGAGCAGGATCAGAAGGGTCTCGCCCACGACACCCTTCTGCTGGGAGGCGCGGTCGAAGGTGCGGCGGAACTGGCGCTCGAGCAGGCCGTAGATGCGCTTGACCTTCTGCTTCTCGCGCATCTGGAGCCCGTAGCCCTGGGTCTTGGGCTTCGCGTTCCGGCCGTGCTGGCCGGGCGGATAGTTGCGCTTTTCGATGGCCGCCTTGCCGGAGGTATCGCGGCGGCCTTTGAGGAAGAGGTTGATCCCTTCACGTCGGGAGAGTTTCCCGGTGGGTCCAATATATCGAGCCATGTGTGTGTGCTTGCCTTAGATGGGTCTAGACGCGACGGCGCTTGGGCGGACGGCAGCCGTTGTGGGGGATGGGCGTGATGTCGCGGATCGACTTCACTTCGACGCCCACCGCGGTGAAGGCGCGGATCGCCGACTCGCGTCCGCTGCCCGGGCCCTGGATGCGAACGTCCACGGACTTGAGGCCATGGTCCTTGGCGTTGGTGGCGGCGGTGGTGGCGGCCTGCTGGGCCGCGAAGGGCGTGCCCTTGCGCGAGCCCTTGAAGCCGAGGCTTCCCGAGCTCGACCACGCGATCACGTTGCCCGCGGCGTCGGTGATGGTGATCTTGGTGTTGTTGAAGGACGCCTGGATGCTCACCGTGCCGTGCGGCACGTGCTTGCGCTCCTTGCGGCTCTTCTTGCCTGCTTCGGGCTTCGCCGGGGTGGTCGTCGTGGTTGTGGGGGCTGCCATGCTGTATTCCTAAAAAATTCGGTGCGGCGTCACTTCTTGACGCGCGCGCCCTTGCGGGGGCCCTTGCGGGTTCGCGCATTCGTCTTGGTCCGCTGTCCGCGAACCGGGAGATTCCGCCGATGCCTCGAGCCGCGGTGCGAGCCGATCTCGATGAGGCGCTTGATGTCGAGGGACACCTGCTTGCGCAGGTCGCCTTCGACGGCGCCTTGAGCTTCGATGGCTTTCGCGATCCGGCTCACTTCCTCTTCCGAGAGATCCTTGACCCGGACGTTCGGGTCGATCTTCACCTCGGCGAGGATCTTGCTGGCGCGGTGAGGACCGACGCCGTAAATGTACTGGAGACCTGTCTCGACCCGTTTGGTTCGAGGAAGATCGACGCCTGCGATGCGAGCCATTCTCTACCCCTGCCGCTGCTTATGCTTGGTGTTTGCGCAGATGACGCGGACGACGCCCTGCCGCTTGATGACGCGGCACTTGACGCAAATTTTCTTGACCGATGATCGGACCTTCACTTCTTGAAACTCCGTTTCCTAAATACTCTTGGCTGATCCTGCTAGGACACGCATCGAACGATGCGGCCGCGCGAAAGATCAAACGGTGAAAACTCAACAACCAC
>DAORUA010000324.1:0-4717 GCA_035432945.1 Vicinamibacteria bacterium
TGCGGCGTCGCGACGGGAGCACCCGCCACGGGCTTGCGGAAGGCCGCGACCGGCTCGCCCACGCCGTCGCCATCGGGGTCCGCTCCGATCACCGGCCAATCGCTCTTCCACTCCATCGGCTGGAGGTGCACGACCCGTCCGTACGCCCCCCGATCCTGGAAGTGCAGAAACCAGGACTCGCCCGCCTTCGTCTCGACCCAGCCGCCCTGGTGAGGCCCATTGACCTTCGTGGCGCCCTGCCTCATCACGATCCGATCCTCGTAGGGCCCGTACACGTCCTTCGCGCGCAGGACGGTCTGCCACCCGGTGGCGACACCGCCCGCGGGGGCGAAGATGTAGTACCAGCCATTCCGCTTGTAGAACTTCGGCCCTTCGATGGTCGGGTGCCGAGCCTGGCCGTCGAACACCTGGACATCCTTGCCCTCGACCCGGCGACCGTCGGCGCTGAGCGGCGTCACGGTCAGGACGCTGTTGAATCCCGCCCGGCTCTTCGCCCAGGCGTGGACGAGGTACATCTTCCCGTCGTCATCCCAGAGCGGGCACGGATCGATCGCGCCCTTGGCGGGCTTCACCAGGACGAGCGGGGCCCAGGGCCCGCGTGGATCCGCGGCGGTGGTGACATAGATCCCGCGATCCGGATCGCCCACGTAGATCCAGAACCGCCCGTCGTGGAGGCGCAGGCTCGGCGCCCACATCCCCTTGCCGTGCTGGGGCGTGTCGAAATCGGGGGAAGGAAGGCGGAGCGCGGCGTGGCCGACGATCGTCCAGTTCACCAGATCGCGCGAATGCAGGATGGGGAGGCCGGGCACGCTCGCGAAGCTCGAGGACACGAGATAGAAGTCGTCGCCCGCGCGCACCACGTCGGGGTCGGAATAGTCCGCGAACAGGATGGGGTTCACGAACGTGCCGTCGCCGCGGTCGGGATTCCAGACGCTGTTCCCGCCCGTCGGAAGCGCCGATCCCGCGGCGGCAAGCAGGCCCGCCGCCAGCAGGGCCGCCACACGGAGTGCGATGTCCCTCACCTTTGGCCCTTCTGCGACCTGGAGGCGGCTAGCGCTTCAGCACTTCGACGCTGACCGGCGAGGCCAGGCGGCGCGCGAACGCATCGACATGGGCGTCGAAGTCGGCCATGCCCTTGAACTCCCCGCCCCGATCCCAGCCGGTGCCGGCGTAATAGGAAGCCGGGCCTCGCAGGGAGAGCAGCACGTTGCCGTCGAGCTCGGGCGTCGACGCGACGGCCTTTGGATCGGCGACCACGGCGCAGCCCATGAAGCCGTCCTCGCCGTAGCGATTCAGTTTCTCCCAGGCGCGAACCAGTCCCAGAGCGGGATCGATGCGGATGTCGGCGCCCTTCTCCTTCTTGGTTCCGGCCGCCCAGAGGAACGTCTCGGGCAGGGCCGCACCGCTGTCCGTCGAGTAGCGGCTCTCGAAGCGGCTGAAGTGCGACCCCGCGTCCAGGCTGACCCGCTTGGTCTCGCGCACCTTCACTCCTGCCACGTCCCAGGCATCGTAGGTCAGTTCGAAGAGCAGGCGGACAGGCCCGCGCGACAGCACGCGCGACCTGCGGAAGTTCTTCGAGGTGAAGAGCCGTCCCTCGCTCAGCAGACCGCTGCCCCCGCAGCCGCGCGTCTTCCCCGCCGAATAGAAGTCCCCGCCCTCGCCGTGGTCCTTGTGATAGTCGTCGACGAGGTACCAGTCGTTGACCGTGAGGTTCGGCGTCTTCTTCACCCAGGCATCGACGCTGCTGGAGGTGAGCGGCTCGCGCTCCCAGGTCTCGAGCGCCTCGCCGTACATCCGGAAGGCGACCTTGTCGTTCTCCCAGGCGAAGTCGTCGAACCGCTCGCGGACGAAGCGTCCGTAGACTCGGAAGTCCTCCTTCCGATAGCGCTTCACCTCGCCCAGGGTGAGTCGGAACTTCACGGTGGCCTTCGCGGGAAGGTCGGCCTGGAAGACGAGAGTGTCGTCGTCGTAGTCGCCGTTCGTGTCCATGCCCTGCGAGAGCAGGGCGGCGCCGGTGGAGGCCAGGGCGACGTGCAGGCGCTCCAGGTCGGCGGGCTTTCCGAGACCGGGAATGTCCTTCATCCCCACCTCGATGGTCTCGCGACGCGCGAAGGCCGCGTCGTTGCGTACGGAGACCTCGGCCACCACCACCGGCTCGGGCTTCGCCTTGCCGGGCGCAGCCTGCGCGAACAGGGAGCTCGCGGCGGCGAGAGTGACACTCGCCGCCGCCAGAAGCCGCGCGCTCATCCGGAAGAACCCTGGGGTCACGCGCGAACGGTACATCAGAAGGTCAGGCGCACGCCGAGCTGGATGTCGCGGGGCGAGTTGCGATCGGTGGTGGTCTTGCCGAAGGTGGCGTTGCGCGGGTTGGCGTCCGGGGCCCACAACACGGTGTAGTTGAGAGCGTTGATCGCCTCCGCGCGGATCTGGAGCTTCATGTCCCTGGGCAGGGAGAAGTTCTTGTAGAGGCCGATATCCATGAGGTGCAGGTCGTGGTTCCGGACGTCAGGCAGCGTGCTCGGGAAGTAGCGCACGTTGTTGTTCAGCTGAATGCGCTGGTCGACGCGAGCCTTCGCCTGGTCGAAAGCGCCGTTCGTCTGGGTCAACGCGTCGTTGATGTAGAAGCCGGAGATGTCCCAGGCCGGGCAGTCGAGGCCGGAGATGCCGGTGCCACCCGGGCACGGGCCGCCGATATTCGAGGTGAGCGCCTTCGGGTCTCCGCCGTAGTAGAGGTTGCCGAAGGCGATCGGGAAGCCGGTCTGGTACTGGTAGGTGCCGGAGAGCTGCCAGCCGCCGAGGATGGCCTGCTTGGCGCCGGTCCAGTCGCCGCCCCACTTCTCGCCCTTGCCGAAAGGCAGGCGAAGGCTGGTGCCGACCGAGACCCGGTTCGGACGGTCGTTCGGCGACACGCGATCCTCGAGTTCGCCGCTCGCCGGGTTCAGGAAATTCAGCTTGTCGCGGCTGGACGACCGCGTGTACTGGACGCTCAGCGAGTTGCCGCCCTTGAACCGCTTCGCGATGTTGATGGTGCCCGCCTTGTACGTGTCCGAACCGACGTTTTGCTGGATGCCGAACGTTCCGAACTCCGGGAAGGGACGCAGGAGTTGCTGCCGCTGAACCGTGGCGCCGTTGATGGTGGAGCCGGGCAGGAGTCCGGTGAAGGGGCTCGGCACGTTGCCCGAGAGGTACGCCTCCTGAGCGGTGTCGCGGGTCTTGGAGGTGGACAGGTACTGCATGGGGATGTTGTTGTACGCCTGCACCACGGGAAGGTTCTTTCCCTGCGATCCCACGTACATCACCTCCACCTTCCAGCCTGAGCCGAAGTCGTGCTGCGCGCCCAACTGGAAGCGCGTGTAGTACGGGCTGTCGCGCTCGTACTGGACGAGGTTGCCGAGGTTCTGACCGAGCGAGCTGCCGAGTCCCAGGGCCGAGCCCGTGGGCTGGATGAGGCCGCCGGAGGGAATCGGATTGGTCAGGTTCGCGCCGGTGAAGGTGATGCCGTTATCGGTGGTCACGAGGACCGGCGTCCCCACCGAGAAGCCCTGCTGGTTGATATTGTCGAAGAAGTAGTCGTAGCTGAACAGGCCAATGCCGCCCCGGATGACCGTGCGGTCGTTGATCAGGTAGGAGAAGGCGCCGCGAGGCAGCGGCTTCTTGAGGGTCGAGTAGGTGGCGCCATCCGCGTAGAGCACGCCCCCGTTGACCTGGAAGGCCGAGACCGGGATCTCGGGGATGGGGTTCTTCGCGTAGTTGGCCTGGGCGGTGGGCTCGATGGGATTGTTGGACACGGTGTCGAATCCGCCGAGGTTGCGGTTCTCCGATTCCTTCATCCCCGGATTGAGTTCGAACCGGATGCCGAGGTTCACGGTCAGCTTGCTGTTGACGCGCCAGTCGTCCTGGAGGAAGAGGGCGTGCGACCACTGGTCGTAACTTCCCTCGGCCGCGACTTCGAACTGGCTGGAGGTGGTTCCGGGCGTCGCCACCGCGCCGGTGGCCGCGGTGGGCAGGCCCAGGAGGAACTGGGCCCAGGACTGGGCGCGATCATTGGTGGCCGCGGAGTTGGTGGCGCGCGTGTAAGCGCCGTTGAACGAGAAGCGGCCCCCGGGGTAGCCGGAACTGATGATGTCCCAGTGCTGCAGCCTCATCTCATAGCCGAGGCGCGCGGTGTGGCCGCCGGTGATCTTGGTCAGGACGGGAGCGAGGGAGTAGGTCTTGAACGGACGGTCGAAACCCTCGCCCCAGTCCGCACGCTGAGACCCGAGGGCGGCGATGGTCGAACTCGAGTTCGTGGTGCTGAAACTGCCGAAGGTCATGAAGGGCAGGTACTGGTAGCCGTTCATCAGGGCGACGGTATTGGACGAGAAGCCGAGCTTGGCGGGATCGAAGGTCGTGGCCGGATCGCGGTACTCGCCAAACTTCGAGTAGGCCGCCCGCACGTCGAGAAGGAGTGTGTTCGACATCTGCGCGGTGTACCCGAGGGTGCCGCCCAGGTTCGTGCGGTAGTCGTAGCCCTGGGTGACCGCGAAGCCATCGATCGCCCCGTCGGTGGCGTTCGTGGCGTCCTGCGCCCAGTTGTACCGGTCTTCCTGCCGCTTGTTGAAGTAGCCGGTGAGGAACAGCTTCTTGGTCATGCTGATGTTGTGGTCGATGCGTCCGATCACCGCGTTGTAGTCGTAGGGGCGAAGCTGGTTGGTGAAGTAGTTCGCCACCGTGCCCG
>DAORUA010000325.1:0-4675 GCA_035432945.1 Vicinamibacteria bacterium
TGGAAGCCGAAGCCTCCCACGGTCGAGAAGAAGAAGCCGTAACCCGTCCGGGCCGCAGGGCCCCGAGTCGCAAGCGAGGCAGCCGCCCGAAGAGGCGGCTGCCTCTTGATGACCGAGGCGAAGGGCCGCGGTTGCCGGCCGGGGGTGACGCCCGGCGAACCGCCACAGGGACCTGACGAAGCAGGAGCCCTGACCGTCGAGGATTCCCGCGTTCGAAGAGACAAGCCGAACTGCCTCTCGACACCATCGCGAAGGTGGAGGTCCGCCGGGAGCACCGCGCGACCAAGAAGGGGCTTCTCATCGGGATGGGCGTGGGCGGGGTCCTGGCGATCCTCGGCGCCTCGCTCCCGGACTCGCCGTGCGAACGGTACCCGGCGAACTCCGGTCCGGTGGCGGCCGCGTACAACCGGGAGTGCGACCGCCAGGCGAGCACCACCCGGCTCGCGTTCGCCGGCGTCGTGCTGGTCCCCACGACGATCGGGGCCGGGCTCGGCTCGTTGGCGAAGAGCGGAACCTGGTCGGAAGTCCCGATCGAACGGTTCAAAATCAGCCTCCGGCCGGAGCGGGGCGGGGGCCGCGTAGGCCTGTCCCTGGCGTTCTGACTCCGCGCCCCGTAAGCGTAGTAGCCTTGTTTGCCGTGGGGGTTGAGATTCGAGTTGACGGGCGGAGTCCTCGCCGCACGAGAACGTGGGCGACCCTCTCGATCCTTGTCGCGGCCCTGCCCATGTCGGACTGCGGCGGCCGGCCGGTTGCGCCGACCGCGGCGGTGACACCCCCGGCTACGGCTCCGGGCGGCGCTTCGGGTACCGTTCGTAGCGCCGCGACAACGCGTGATCACCCTTTGAACCGCGCGACCCTGGGTCCCTGGTGGGGAAGCGGGTGCCCGAAGAGCGGCGAGTGCGGCTGCGGCTCGGCCACGAACATGGCGGAGGAGTTCAACTGCCAGATGGACGAACTCCGCGCGAACGACATCCCGGTGAGCGTCTACCTTTTCGACGGGAGCGCCTGGTCGGCCCGGGATTCCCGGAACGACGGTGTCTGCGTGGGGGAGGAGTGCTGCTCCTGGAACCTGGGCGAGGACGTCATCAACCGCCTGGCCAGCGAGCACGTCCGCGCGCTCATCCATTTCTGGGGCGGATGCCACACTCCCGAGCAGTATGCGCGGGTCCAGTCCCGTCTCGGCGGTTCGCTGCTGGGCTTCTACCTCGACGATGGGTCCTCGGACGCGGAGCTCCAGGGGGTGAACGACTTCATGAAGTCGGTGTCGCTTGGGGATTTCGAGAACATCGCCAAGGCGCACCAGAGCCGCGAGCCGTCCACCACGGACGCCGGGCTCGCCCGGATGGCCAACGTCGCGTACGTCGCCGACCTGTCGAACGATTTCGCGGGGCTGCGCGAGGGGATCGCCCGCATGCTCGACAAGTCGCGCCTCCTGCCCGCGCCCGTGAACGAGCTGACCGCTTACGACTACGAGAACCGGATGCCTCCCGACCAGGAGACGTTCTATCGACGGATTCACTGGGGCGCCTTCCAGCCCGTCATGGCCCACACTCCGTTCACCAACTCCGACCCCTGGCGTTCGAACTACAGCGGCGATCTCGTCGCCGCCTATCGGTACTGGGCCTGGCTCCACAAGCAGCTCACGCCCTACTTCCTGAGTTACGCCCATCGCATGTACGAGCAGCCGGATTCCCCGGTGATCCAGCCCGGCCCCGGTCCCTACTCGATGAGGGTCGGCGAGGAGATCTTCGTTCCCTTCGTCACCGAGCGGGGGACCACCCTCGACCTGCAGCTCCCGGCCGGCCAGTGGGTGGACTACTGGGAGGAAGACCGCGTCCTCACCGGGAGCCTCTCGGAGTACCCGGCCCAGCCGGGAAGGGAGCCGGTCTTCCTGAAGCTCGGCGCCATCATTCCCATGGAGGTCGAACGCGACTACACCGGCCACGGCACGCGCGAGTCCGCGGGTTCGCTGACCGTCCTCGTCTATCCGAGCGGGACCTCGACCTTCAGGTACAACAACGACGAGACGGGAGCCTGGACCACCTTCAAGTCGGTCGCCTCCGGGGACGAGCTCACCCTCTCCGCCGATTCCTTCCCGGGGATGCCCATCCTCTACCGGGTGGGCCGGATGCCGGTCAAGCCGGCCTCCATCACCGCCAACGGGCTGACCCTGCTCGTCAATCAGTCGGGGAGCTTGCCCGAGATGGAATCCGAGGGTCAGGTGAACGAGTCCACGTCGACCGCGTGGTACTACAACGCGGCCGCGCAGCGCCTGATCGTGAAGTTGTTCCCCTAGAAACGCTATAGTCCCCGAGCTTTAAATCCAGGGCGGCTGCACTCACGAAAGGTTGTTCCATGGCCTCAGATATCGCGATCGCGCAACAAGCCAAACTCAAGCGGATCAACGAAGTCGCCGCAACATTAGGCATCCCCGAGGAGCACCTCGAGCCCTACGGCCACTACAAGGCCAAGGTTGCGCTGTCTTATTCCGAGAGCCTCGCGAAGCGCCCGGACGGCAAACTCATCCTGGTCACCGCGATCAGCCCCACCCCCGCGGGCGAGGGCAAGACCACGACCACGGTCGGCCTCGGCGACGCGCTCAACAAGATCGGCAAGAAGGCCATCATCTGTTTGCGCGAGCCCTCGCTCGGTCCGGTGTTCGGCATGAAGGGCGGGGCGGCGGGCGGCGGCTACGCCCAGGTCGTGCCCATGGAAGACATCAACCTGCACTTCACCGGCGACTTCGGAGCCATCGCCCTCGCCAACAACCTGCTCGCCGCGATGCTCGACAACCACATCCACCACGGCAACGAGCTCGGAATCGACGTGCGCCGCATCGCGTGGAAGCGCGTGGTGGACATGAACGATCGCGCCCTGCGCGAGATCGTGGCCTCGCTCGGCGGCGTGGGCAACGGCTACCCGCGGTCGGACGGCTTCGACATCGTGGTGGCCTCCGAGGTGATGGCGATCTTCTGCCTCGCCACCTCGCTCAAGAACCTGAAGGAGCGCCTCGGGAACATCGTGGTCGGCTACACCCGCGATCAGAAGCCGGTGCGGGCGAGCGATCTCAAGGCCCACGGCGCCATGACCGTCCTCCTCAAGGACGCGCTCGCGCCAAACCTGGTTCAGACCCTGGAGAACACCCCGGCCTTCATCCATGGCGGGCCCTTCGCGAACATCGCGCACGGCTGCAACTCGGTGATCGCCACCCAGACCGCGCTGAAGCTCGCGGACTACGTGGTCACGGAGGCCGGTTTCGGCGCCGACCTCGGCGCCGAGAAGTTCGTCGACATCAAGTGCCGCAAGAGCGGCCTGCGTCCCTCCGCGGTGGTTCTCGTGGCCACCATCCGCGCGCTCAAGTATCACGGCGGGGTCGACGTCAAGGAACTGGGCGGGGAGAACCTCGCGGCCCTGGAGAAGGGAATGGCGAACCTCGAGCGGCATGTGAAGAACATCCGCGACGTCTTCGGCCTGCCCTGCGTGGTCTCGATCAACCGCTTCACCGCCGACACCCCGGCTGAGATCGAGCTGCTGAAGAGCAAGATGGGCGTCCTGAACGTGCCCGTGATCCTGGCCAACCACTGGGCGGAGGGCGGCGCGGGTGCGGTCGACGTGGCGCGCGCGGTGGTCGACGTGATCGATCGCGGCAAGAGCGAGTTCAAGTTCGTCTACGAGGACTCCGCCACCTTGTGGGAGAAGATCACCGCCATCGCCACCAGGGTCTATGGGGCGGCCGAGGTCACCGCGGACAGCAAGGTGCGCGGGCAGATCAAGAAGCTGCAGGACGCGGGCTACGGCCACTACCCGGTCTGCGTGGCCAAGACCCAGTACTCGTTCTCCACCGACGCGAGCCTGCGCAACGCTCCCTCCGGGCATTCGATCAACATCCGCGAGGTGCGTCTCGCCGCGGGCGCCGAGTTCATCGTCATGGTCTGCGGCGACATCATGACCATGCCCGGGCTGCCCAAGGTCCCCTCCGCCGAGAAGATCGATCTTGACGACAACGGCAAGGTAGTGGGTCTGTTCTAGGGAGGTCCCATGGCGACCGGGCCTACCGCCGCCCCCACCGATCTCGCCACCGCAACCTACGGTCCCCTGGTGGGGAACCGGTGGGTTCAACTGGCGGCCGGCGTCGCGGCCATGGTCGTCATATCGAATTTCCAGTACGCCTTTACCCTGTTCACCCCCGGGTTGAAGGAGACCTTCGCGAACGTCCCCTACGCGGACATCGCACTCATCTACACCCTGTTCATCGTCTTCGAAACCTGGCCCCTGCCGGTGGCCGGGTTCTTCATCGACAAGTTCGGCATCCGGAACCTGATGCTGATCGGGTCGGTGATGATCTTCCTGGGCTGGACGCTCGGCGGGACGGTGGCGACCTCCGTCTTTCAGCTCTACCTCTACTACGGTGTGCTCGCGGGCACGGGCGCGGGCATCATCTATATCTCCACGGTCGCCAACGCGATCAAGTGGTTTCCCGACAAGCGGGGGCTTGCGGCGGGACTGACCGCGGCGGGCTTCGGAGGCGGCTCGGCCCTCACCCTCATCCCCATCAGCGCCAGCATCAACGCCCAGGGCTGGCAGGGGGCGATGACCAGCTGGGGCATCGGCCAGGGTGTGGTGGCCCTGGCCATGGCCATGATCCTGCGCCACCCTCCGAAGGGGTGGGCGCCCA
>DAORUA010000326.1:0-4668 GCA_035432945.1 Vicinamibacteria bacterium
CGCCATGGTGTGGGGCGAGCGCCGGCTGGGGCCGAAGAAGCACTTCATCGCCACCGTGCTCACCGCCCTTGGCAGCTGGCTGTCCGCCTACTTCATCCTGGTCACGAACGCCTTCATGCAGCATCCGGTCGGCCATGCCATGACACCCGAGGGGACGCTTGTCATCTCGGACCTCGCCGCGTACCTCCTGAACCCCTGGGCCTTCGTCCTGTTCGCGCACAATCAGATGGCGGCCCTCGTGACCGGCTCCTTCGTCGTGGCCGCGGTGGGGGCCTGGTACGCGCTGCGGGGCGAGCACGCCGGTCAGTCCCGGCTGTACGTCGAGTGGGGCACCGGGATGGGCTTCCTCGCGGCCGTCCTCGTGGCCTTTCCCACCGGCGATGTCCAGGCGAAGCTCGTGGCCCGGCACCAGGAAGTCTCGCTCGCCGCCATGGAGGGACGGTTCGAGAGCGGCACCGAGGCCCAGCTCAACATCATCGGCCAGCCGAACGTGAAGATGCGCCGGCTCGACAATCCGATCGCCCTTCCCGGCATGTTGAGCTTTCTCGCCTTCGGCACCTTCCACAGCAACGTGCGCGGCCTGGGGGCCTTCCCGGAGGACCAGTGGCCCACGAACATCGAACTGCTCTACTACTCGTTCCACGTCATGGCCGGTCTCGGCACCCTGTTCATCGGCTTGATGGCCCTGGCCATCCTTCAGCGTCTGCGCGGCCGGCTGATGACCACACCCCTCCTGCTCTGGGCGCTCATGCTGTCCTTCCCCTTCCCGTACATCGCCAACACCGCGGGGTGGATGACCGCGGAGCTGGGGCGGCAGCCGTGGCTCATCTTCGGCATCTTCCGCACCGCCGCGGGCTACAGCGACGTGGTGAGCCAGGGCGACGCCCTCTTCACCCTCATCGGCTTCGCGGGCCTGTACGCGGCGGTGGGCCTGCTCTTCCTTTTCATGGTGGGACGCGAAATCCTCCACGGGCCCGCGCACGCGGACGGCGAGTCGCTCTACCCGGAGGTGATCCATGGTTGAGCTCTGGTTCGCCATCCTCGCCTTCATGCTCGCTGGGTACGCGGTGATGGACGGCTGGAACATCGGCTGCGGCGTGACCCAGTTCCTGGTCGCGAAGTCGCCCGCGGAGCGGCGGCTCGTGATCGGCGCGATCGGGCCGCTGTGGACCTGGCACGAGGTCTGGCTCGTGGCCTCGGGCGGCGTGCTCTTCGTGGCCTTCCCGAGCGTTCTCGCGGTGGCCCTGCCCGGCTTCTACCTCGCGGTCTTCGTGCTGCTCTGGTGCCTGGTCGGCCGGGGCCTGTCCCTCGAGTTTGGCGGCCATATCGACGATCCCCTGTGGCGCACCTTCTGGGACGTGGCTTTTTCGGTGGTGAACCTCCTGACCGCGCTGCTCCTGGGCGCGGCCCTCGGCAACATCCTCCGGGGCGTCCCGCTGGGCGCTTCGGGCAAGTTCAGCCTCGCCTTCTTCACCGACTTCAGAACCCGGGGCGAGGTCGGCATCCTCGACTGGTACACCGGGAGTGTGGCGGTCTTCACCGTGGTCTGTGTCGCGGCGCACGGGGCTTCGTACCTGGTGTGGAAGACGGAAGGCCCGGTCCACGATCGGAGCCTCGTCCTCGCCCGCCGGTTGTGGCTCGCCGTGTTCGTCCTCATGCCCGCGATCACGGTGGCGACCGCGGTGGTGCGTCCCGAACTGTTCACCGAGATGACGCGGCGGCCGCTCGCCTGGCTCGCGGTGCTGCTCGCCCTCTCCGGGTCGATCGCGATCGTGGCCGGTCAGCGTCGCGAGCGGGAGGGACTCGCCTTTCTCGGCGGCTGCGCCTTCATCGCGGGCCTCCTGGGCGCCGCCGCGGCGAGCGTTTTTCCGGTGATGCTCCATTCCACCTTCGACGCCTCGTACTCGATCGATGCCTACGCGGGCGCGGTCGAGGGCCGGGGCCTCGGGCTCGCGACCTTCTGGTGGCCGGTGGCCATGGGTCTCTCCGTCGCCTACTTCGTCTTCGTCTTTCGCCAGTTCAAGGGAAAGGTGCGGGTGGCGACGCCCTCCTCGCACTGACCTTGAGTCGGCTCAACCGATCCCTGTTCCTGATCGCGGCCGCGTTCCTCGTCCTCGCGGTGCGGGGCCTGGCGCCGGTCGCCGCGTGGGGCGGCTGGACGAGCCTCCTCCTGCTCGAAGGCGTCGCCCTCATGGCCTGCCTCGGGGCGGCCTGGCGGCTCAGGCTCGAAGGGCCGGCCTCGGCGCGCCGCGACCCGATGGTCTTTCTTCTGCTCGCCCACTTTCCGATCTGGGCGCTCTCGTACTTCACCCTCGGCGCGAATCACGGTGTCGATGCCATCAACCACATCGAGTACCTGAGAAGCGCCGTCTTCGACCACGACCTCGACGTTTCGAACGACGACGCCATCCTGGGAGGAGCGACGGGCGAGCACCCGGAAACCGATCCGACCCAGATCAACATGCACGGGATCGGCCCGGCGTTCGTGTGGGCGCCGCTCTATCTCGCCGCCCACGCGCTTTGCGGGGTGATCGGCCAGGCCTGCAACGGCGCGTCCCGCCCCTATCTCGCCGCCTGCACCCTGACCAGCATGTTCGTGAGCAGCCTGGGCCTCGTCTTTGCCTATCGCCTCGCCCTGCGCTTCGCCTCGCGGGGCGCCGCTTTCCTGGGCGTCCTCGGCATCGCCTGGGGCACCTTCCTCTTCTGGTACCTCACGGGCGAGCCCACGATGTCCCACAACCTGTCGTTCGCCACCGCCGCGCTGACTTTCCTGCTCATCAAGCGGGGACCGCGGGGAGCGCTCGGCTGGTTCGTGGTGGGCCTCACCATCGGCTTCTCGGCCTGCGTGCGGTTCGCGAACGCGCTGCTTGGCGTGGCCGCCCTGCCCGAGCTTGGGTGGCGGCGCGGGGGGCAGGACCGCCTGGAGCCGTGGAAGAACCTCGCCGCGCTCGGTCTCGGCGCCTTCGTCGCGTTCCTGCCTCAGATGCTCGCGTGGCGTGAGATCTTCGGCTCTTTCCTCCTGGTTCCGAACGGCCCGGGCTTTCTCGACCACCCGCCCGCCCTGCTCGGCGTCCTGTTCTCTCCGCGCGGCGGTCTCTTCACCTGGTCTCCCCTCCTCTACCTCGCCCTTCCGGGGTTGCTCGCCTTTCGGAGGCTGGGGTGGCGCACGAGCGCGGGATTCTGGGGAGTGATCCTGCTCCTCTACGTCACGAATGCGCGCGTTCCCGACTGGTGGGGCGGATCGAGCTTCGGCAATCGGCGCTTCTGCACGATCCTCGCCCCCATGGCGGTGGGCATGGCGATCAGCCTGGATGCCCTTTCCCGCTTCCTGCGACGACACCCGCTGGTAGCACCGGGGGCGCTGATCGCCCTGATGAGCGCCTGGAACGTCCTCCTCGCGGGCGGGCATCGAGAGTGGGCCTGGGAATGGGGAGAAGCCGCGAGCTTCCCGCAGATGACCCGCGTGGTCGTGGACCGGGTCGCCCGGAGCATCGGGTCGCCCTTCTCGCTCCCCGGCGCCGCGCTCGAGTCGTTGAGCACGGGCGGGAGGATTGCCGACTATGACGCCTCGATCTTCCGCCGGCCCTACTCCACCTTCGTCCTCCGGTTCGGCGAGGACGACATTCCCTTCCTGAGGGACGGTTTTTCCCTTCCCCAGGGAACGGGCGACGGCCTTCACCGGAGCACCCGCGACGGGCGTCTCGTCGTGCCTTTGCAGAGGCCGGCGCCCTACACGCTCGGCCTTCGGCTTCGCGGACGGGAGGACCACACGCTCCGGGTCGAGGTCAACGGCGGGTCGGCCCTGTCCTGCCCCCTCGAACGCGCGGTAAGGGACTGCGAACTCGAGGTCCCCGAATCGTGGCTGCGGGCGGGGGACAACGTCATCCGCCTGCGCGTCGACTCCACGGGCTCGCCTCTCCCGAGCGATGTCCAGCTCCACGGGTTCTGGCTGAAGCCGCGGCGCGACGCGGCAGGCCTGCGGCCGATTCAGTGACCCGTATGGGCGGAATGGTCGATCGGCGTCGCGGCCGCGGGCGCATGACCGGCGTGAGAGCCATGTCCCCCGGGGACCGCTCGTGACAGCGTCACCGCGGCCATGACGATCAGGAGAGCGCCCGCGGCGCGGGTGATCGCGCCTCGCCATGCCGAGCGTTCTCTGAGAGCCGCGAAGTTCGTGGCCGCCGAGGCCAGGGCGAGGGCGGGGATCGAACCGAGGGCGACGCCCGCGAGGGTGAGCGCGCCCAGGCCGGGGCTCGACGTGACCGCCGCGGCGGCGAGGCCCGCGTAGACGAGAGGGCAGGGGAAAAAGCCCATGGCGAGACCGACCACCAGCGGGAAGCCGGCGGGCCGGGCCTGGAGAAGCGGACCGAACAGGCGGCTCCACAGGGGAGCGATGCCTTGTCCCCACGCGCCCTCGGCCCCTCGGCGGAGACCGAGCAGGGTCAGCCCCGCGCTGGCCAGGGCGAGGGCGGCCACGAAGGTGAGGATGCGCGTCGACCAGACGAAAGCCGCGGATCCGGTGACCGCCGCGCCGAACAGGCCGGCGAGCGCCCCGAGGAACGCATACGTGGTTCCCTTGCCCAGCTGAAGGAGGAGGAAATCGCGCAGCGCGCCCGGCCGCTTCCCGCGCGCGGCGACCGTGACCATGAGACCGCCGCACATCCCCAG
>DAORUA010000327.1:0-4649 GCA_035432945.1 Vicinamibacteria bacterium
GCGGCCGCGTCCTCGCGCGCCGGGAAGGATCCCGCTTTCACCTGGTACGTGCGGGTCCCCTCGTTCCAGACCGGCGCGACGCTCAGGCCGGTGGCATCCGCGATCTTCTTCGCGGCCTGTTGCGCGGTGGCGAGGTCGACGAGACTCGCGGCCTGCACCCGGAAGCGCACCGACCCGGCCGCCGCCGCGTTCGCGAGCTCGAAGGTGAGGCGCTGGGCGGTGGCGGCCGTCTGGCCCGTGAGGACTCTCATCCCGGAGTCCGCCCCGCCCACACTCACGCGGGACGCGTCGACCATGAAGCCGATGCGAATGGTGGGCGGCGGGAGCGCCGAGGCCGGATCGGGAAGCGCAGGAAGCGGTCGCGCCGAGGGCGCCGGGGATGGGGCGGGCGCAGGCGTGGCCCGCGCGGCCGGTGGCGTCGGGCCTTTCGGCCTGGCCTTGGGCGCGCCCGAGCGGCAGCCCGGCAGGAGCGCCGCGACGAGGCCGGCGGCGATCAGGAGGCGGCGGGCATCCATCCGGGGCCTCAGTAGACGAAGGTCACGCGCATGGTGACGCTTCCCGCCGGGTAGTCCTCGGGAAGCGGGAGGAGGTCGCTGCCCTGGAGCGCGTTCGAGGCCGCGCGATCGAGCGCGGTCATGCCCGACGAGGAGAGCTGGGTGATCCTCGTGATCTTGCCCCCGCGTTCGACCGTGAACTCGATTCCCACCTGCCCCCGCACGCCCAGGCGCGCCGGCTCCGGGATCATCCAGTTCCGATACACCTCGCCCTTGAAGTGATTGATCCAGCGGGTGAAGTCGGCGCCCTCGGGGTCGAAGAAGAGCGGGCCCATCTGATAACCCGGTATCTCCATCTGGGACAGGTCGCGCTTCTCGCGCATGGCGCGCTCGACGCTGCGCGTGGACGCGCTCAGGATGCCCCCGGACGGGCCGGTGACGCGGGAGTCGTCCGCGCGTGACATGGAGGTAGCACCGCCCTCCGGAAGAGGCAGTCCGGTGCGCTGGGCATCCTCTCCGCGGCCCTCGCCCGCGCGCTTCTCCGACTCCGGGATGGCCTCCTGGGGTACCGACCGGTCCTGCGCCGTCTTCGTTCCCCGCCGGCCGATGTCCCGGTCCCGTTCCAGCCGAAGTTCCTCCGCCCGCTTGTCCGACGCCTCGCCGATGCTGATCTTGGCCGACTTCTCGGGCGGAGGCGGCGTGGCCACGGGCATGGGCGGAGGAGGCGTCGGCTGGGGCACGGCCTTCGCCACCGCGCGCGGGGCCGGGGGCTTCGCGAGCTGGGGCGGGAGGAAGAAGGCGCGGCGCACCTTCTCCTTCTCGTCCTCGGGTCGCAGTTCCGCCTTGTGCGGCTGAATCAGGAAGAGGAGGGAGAGGATGATCGCGTGGACCGCGATCGAGCCCAGGAGAAGGGTGTCGCGGCGCGGGGTCTCGATGCGCGGTATGGGCCGCCGCGGGTCTTCCGTGTTTTCGGTGACCTCATCGACTTCGTTGAAATTGAATACCGCCACGATTCAGCAGCGATGTTCTCAGGACTGGCCGGTCGGACCCATGCCGCCCATTTTGTCGAGGATCTCTTTCGCCATCCTTAAGACCGCGAGGCCGTCCGCGCCCGAAACCACCGGCGCATGCCGGCCCGCGCAGGCCCCCACGAAGGCCTTCGCCTGCCGCCGCAAGGGCTCGCTCTCGGGATCCGTCGTCCCGGAGCCGATGGCCTCCATGCGGATCTCCGGCGCGCCGCCCTCCCCGATCACCAGCTTCGCGACCTGGGCCTTGCGGGTGATGAAGTCGCAGGAGGCGTAGAGCCTCGAGCCGAAGACCCGGAACTTGCGGATCTTCTCCGCGGAGACCCGGCTGGCGGTGAGGTTCGCGATGAGCCCGGACTCGAAGCGGATGCGCACGTTCGCGATGTCCACCCGGTCGGTCAGAACCGGGACGCCCACCGCGTCGATCTGAACCGCCTTCGATTTGTCGAGAGCCAGGAGCAGATCGAGGTCGTGGATCATGAGATCCAGGATCACGTCGATGTCCAGGCTCCGGTTCGGGAAGGGCGACAGCCGGTGAACCTCCACGAAGCGCGGCGTCCCGATCCTCTGCAGGGCCTCCGCCGCGGGGTTGAAGCGTTCCACGTGCCCGACCTGAAGGACCACGTGTTTCTCGGCGGCCAGGGCCACCAGCGCCTCCGCGTCTTCCAGGGTCGACGTGATCGGCTTCTCCACCAGGACGTGGCGGCCGGCGCCGAGGAGCTTCGCCGCCACCTCGGCGTGAGCCACGGTGGGCACGGCCACCACCGCCGCGTCGATCCGGTCGATGAGTTCGGCAAGGCTCCCCGCGGTCTCGGCGCCGAACGGCTCCCCCACGCTCTTCGCTTTGACCGGATCGAGATCGAAGACGGACACGAGCTTCGCGTCGGGAAGGCCCGCGAACACCCGGGCGTGATGCGACCCGAGCGCGCCCGTGCCCACCACCCCCACTCTCAGAATCCCCTCGCTCATGTCGCCGATTCCTCCACCTTCTTCCGCGCCACGCCCACCACGACCACGCCCATCTCCTTCGCGGAAGCCAGGAACGCCGGCTTCTCGAGGAGGAGGGTCTTCCCTGCTTCCACGGCCAGAACCGAGGCTTTGGCATCACGCAGGGACTGGAGCGTGCGCTCGCCCACCACCGGCACGTCGAAGCGCATGTCCTGGCGCGGCTTGGCCATCTTGACCACCACCACCCCCGGTCCCGCGATCCGGGCGCCGCGAGCGATGGCCTCGTCCGTGCCCTCCATGGCCTCGAGGGCCACCACCGCGCGGTCCTTCACCACCACGGTCTGGCCGAGGTCGAGGCGCCCGAGCTCGGTCGCGATGCGCACGCCGTAGTCGATCGCCTTCTGCTCGTCGCCGGAGGGCTTCTTCCCGCTCATGCTCCCCTCGTCCGCGAGCTGGTCGCGGAGCAACTCGACCGACGACATCAGCCGGATGCCCTCGCGCTCGAGCGCGTCCGCCACCCCGCCGATCAGGCTGTCCGTGTTCTTGAAGGCGAGCCGGGCGAGCACGCCCATCAAGGTCAGGTCGGGCACGATGCCGGAAAAGATCTGCCGGTGCCGGACCTGTCCCGCCATGATCGCTTCGCGGGCGCCGGCCTTGCGCAGAGCGGCGATGCACGACCCGAGCTGGCCGAGGGAAATCTCGTGGGTCTCGTCCGCCAGGGCCTCGAGCCCATCGTCGGTCTCTTCCTTGAGCTTGATCAGGACGATGCGTCGGCCGCCTTTGCGGGCGGCCTCGGCCACCAGGAACGGGAACCGGCCGTTCCCGGCGATGAGACCCAGGGGTTCCGAGGCGGAGACGGACCCGGTCACTCGTCGTGGTCCGCGACCCGCTTCCGCCGCTTCAGGACCACCCCGCGCTTCGCGGTGCGCACGAACTCGATCAGGATCTTCACTTCCGTCTGATCCCCGACTCCCGCCTCGGTCTCGATCTGCCTCAGGGCTTCGGTGGCGGGCAGACCGCTCTGCATGAGAACGCGATACGCGCGCCGGATGGCCGCCACCGCTTCGGGCGAGAACCCGCGCCGCTTGAGACCAAGGGTGTTGGGGCCGAACAGGCAAGCGGGGCGATTGCCCACCGTCTTCGAATAGGGAAGGACGTCCATGGTGGCCACCGTGAACCCTCCCAGGAAGGCATAGGGGCCGACCCGGCAGAACTGGTGGACCGCGGAGAAGGCGCCCACGGTGGCGTAATCCGCGACCTCGACGTGGCCGGCGAGGGTCGCGGCGTTGGCGAAGATCGTGTTCGATCCGACATGGCAGTCGTGGGCCACGTGCGACTGGGCCATGAAGAGATTGTCGGACCCGATGGTGGTGAGCCCTCCCCCGCCCTTCGTGCCCTTGTGGACTGTGACCCCTTCACGGAACACGTTGCGATCTCCGATCCGCACGCAGGTCTTCTCTCCCCCGAACTTCATGTCCTGGGGGGCGAGGCCGATGGATACGAATGGGAAGACGTGATTCCCTTCGCCGAGCCGCGTGTCGCCGTCGATGAGCGCGTGGGCCTCCACGATGGTGCGCGGCCCGAGGTGCACGTCCGCGCCGATGACCGCGTAGGGACCGACCTTGACCCCGGGGCCGAGTTTCGCGCCCTCGGCCACGATCGCGGTCTCGTGGACCTCGGGCGGCCGCAGGTGCGAGACGGAGAGCAGGAGCCTCGCCTCGGCCACCCTCTGGTCCGCCACCTTGATCTCGCCCTTGATCCGGAAGAGGTTGCCCCGCCGGTGGATCAGAGATATCTCGAGATCGAGGCGGTCGCCCGGCGTCACCGGTCTGCGGAACTTCGCGTTGTCGATGCCGACGACCAGGACCTCGCTGCGAGTGGGATCGGTGGACTGGAGCAGCCAGATCCCCGCGGCCTGGGAGAGGCTCTCCATCAGCAGCACGCCCGGCATGACCGGCGCGCCCGGGAAATGCCCCTCGAAGAACTCCTCGGCGCCGGTGACGGTCTTGAGCGCCCGGAGTCCGGTCGACGGATCGAAGTGGGTGATCCGGTCGACCAGGACGAACGGGTAGCGGGTGGGAAGCCGCCGCGCGAGACCGCCCACTTCCATTTCGGACAGCAAGCCGGCAATCTCTTGTGTTTGTGGTTCCAAAGGGAACGTCTCCTGGATCGCCCGCGGCCG
>DAORUA010000328.1:0-4647 GCA_035432945.1 Vicinamibacteria bacterium
CCCGATCCCGCCCTTGAACCCAAACGCGACGGTCCCTGTCCCCGCTCCAACCGCGCCTTCGGTAACCGCGCCTTCCCGCGCGTCCTTGATCGCCGCCAGCACATGCTCCCTCCGCACCGGTTGAGAGCGGATGTCGTTCAGTCCCCCGTCGTTGGTTTCGCCGACGAGCGCGTTGACCGAGCGGATCTCTCCGTTCCCGGGCTGGGCGAGGGTCCAGCCCACGACGGCGTCCACGACGGTGCCGACCGCCAGAGTGTTGGACAGGACGATCGGGGTTTCGATCGTTCCGAGTTCCTGGACCTGGGTCGAGCCCGCGAGTTTGCCGAAGGCGTTGCCGACGAAGACCGCCCCGGGGACCTTGTCCTGGAAGAGGTTCCCGGCGTGCGGGAGGATCGCGGTGACGCCCGTGCGCACGCGGTCGCCCTCGATGAGCGTCACCTGGCCGACGCGAACGCCCGCGACATCGGTGATGGCGTTCAGCGGACCGGGCTCAAGGACGCCGGGCGTGATGCCGAGATCGCGGGCGCGGGGGCGTTCGGCGGCCAATGCTGTCGTTAGAGACGCGACGGCGTACAACACGGCGGCCAGGGCGAGCGGGCGCGCCAGCCGCTCGGCCGCGCGTCTAGCCGATGACCACACCGCGGCACTCTCCGAAACCGATGCGGGCGAAGCCTTCGCGCTGGCACGAGGCGGTGAAGATCACCTCATCTCCGTCCTCCAGGAATGATCGCGACTCGCCGCCCGGCAAGGCGATCCGGTCCTTGCCTCGCATGGTCAGCTCGAGGAGGCAGCCGCGGGAGTCCTTCGTCTTGCCGCTGACCGTGCCCGTGCCCAGAAGGTCGCCGGGGTTCAGGTTGCAGCCGCCGCTGGTGTGATGGGCGATCATCTGCGCGGGCGTCCAGTAGAGCGAGGCCACGTTCGAGCGCGACAGCCGGACCGGTGAGTGGCCATGCGAGCGCATGGCGCGGGTCGAGAGAGACACTTCGAGGTTCACATCGAAACCGCCGAGGGCCTGATCCTGCGCGCTCTTCAGGTGCGGCAGGGGCGCTGGATCGCCTTCGGGACGGTGAGCGGCGGCGACGCGGAACGGAGCGAGCGCTTCCGCGGTGACCACCCAGGGGCTGATGGAGGTCGCGAAGTTCTTCGAGAGGAAGGGCCCGAGCGGCTGGTACTCCCACTTCTGGAGGTCGCGCGCCGACCAGTCGTTGAGCAGGCACAGACCGAAGATCCTCGCGCCCGCCTCGGTGATGGGAACCGGAGATCCGAGATCGTTCCCCTCGGCGATGAAGATGCCCATTTCGAGCTCGTAGTCAAGGAGCTTGCTCGGCTCGAAGTGAGGGGCGTGCCCCGCGGCGGTGGGATCGACCTGCCCGCTGGGCCGGCGCACCGGCGTGCCGCTCACCACGATCGAGGACGAGCGGCCGTGATAGCCGATGGGAATCCACTTGTAGTTCGGAAGCAGCGGATTGTCGGGCCGCATCATCGAGCCCACGTTCATCGCATGATCGATCGAGGCGTAGAAGTCGGTGTAATCGGAAATGCGCGCGGGCAGGGCCATGCGGACCTCGCGCTGCGCCACCAGCACCTCCGCCGCATGGGGCTTCGCGGTCACCTGGGCGCCCTCGGCGCGCAGCAGATGGGAAAGGCGATGGCGGAGGGCCCGGCGCTCGATGTCGGGACACGCCATCAGGGAGTTCAGAGTGGCGTCCCCGCAGGCGGCCAGGATCCGCGTGGGCATGCCGGTGAGCAAGTTGCGCTCGAGGCACGCGCGCAGATCCAGGATGAAGTCCCGATGGCGACACCGATGCGGTTCGACTCGGTCCCGCTCGTCCGGAACACTCCGAAGGGAAGGTTCTGGATCGGGAAGTCGATGGCGGGCGCATGGGCGCTCTCCACCCACGACTTGAGCGCGGCGCCGTGGGTTTCGTCGATCGGTGTGGTCTTCATGGTCGGCGGGAGTCTATGTCGCCGGAGACCGTGGTTCCGCGGCTGCGGCCGGCCCGGCGGCGCGCCCCACGCGGGGCCGCGCGCCAGCGATCAGCGCCAGCTGTAGACGGCTCGGAACGACTCGTCCTTCGTGGTCTTGGCGATGACCTCGAGCGACCAGCTCCCCTTGGCGCTCCAGGTTCCCACCCGCTCCACGATCACCGCGTCGGCCTGGGGTGCAATGTCCCCGCGCGGCGTGACCCCCGCTCCCGCGGTCTTGGCTCCGTCCGCGACTTCGTTGACGGTGATGCCCTCGATCTTGAACGCCTTCGCTCCGATGTTGAGGATGGAGCAGCGGATCGAGTACGAGGCGCCCGCGTCGACCGACGTGGGGGTGGTGGTGCAGCGGATCTGGGCGGAGAAGTCGGTCTTCACGACGCCGCCGCCGCCGAGGTCGAAGCCGCTCGGCCCCTTCGCGGTCTTGCCGCCGATCACCGAGGTAACGCCGGTGACGAACTTCTTGGCGAGCGCCGCCATGCGCGCGTCCACCTCGGCCTTGCGGGTCGCGGCCTCACTGTTGCCGGGCTCGAGCTTCAGGACCTCGCCCAGGAGCTGAGCGGCCCTGGGAAGGTCCTTCGCCGTCATGGCCGTCCGGGCCTCTTCGAGCAGGCGAGGGGCCTGCGACACGGGCGGGGCCGGAGCCACCGCCGTGGGAGCGACGGTGGGTGCTGCCCCTGGACGCGCCGGAGTAGGCGTCGTCCGCGGGGTGGGCGTGGCCCGGGGCGTGGGCGTCGTGCGCGGCGCCGGGGTGGCGGCAACGCGCGGAGTCGGAGCCACCGGGGCCGGGGGCTCTGGGGTCGGCTCCGGCGTGGGCGCAACCTCGGCCACCTGGGTGGCTTCCGGGGTGGCCTCGGGTGTGGGGGCCGGAGTGCTCACCACCACCGGCGTGGGCGCGGGTGTGGGCGGGGCCACCGGAGCGGGGCTCGGTCTCAGCATGAAGAAGCCGCCCACCGCCACCACGAGCAGGACCACGAGTCCCCCGACGATGATGGGCATGCTCGAGGTGGTCCGAGCGGGAGGAGGAGGAGGAGGAGGCGTCCGAAGCGCCTTGTCCTGTTCGACGGTTCGGATCTTGATGCCGGGGGCGGCCGGCCGTTTGGGCGCGACCGTGGAGGTCGATGGGGTGGGCCGCGGCGGGCGCGTCTGGGCGGCCGCAGGAGGACGGGGCGCGGGCGGCGGCGGCGCGGGAGGGGGTGTGGCCGGCAGAACCACCGTCTCCGCGGGCGCCGCCGGGGCAGGGGCCGCTGCGGGCGGCGCGGGCGACTCCCAGGCGCTCGCGTACTCGGCGGCGGGCGCTGGCTCCGGCGTCGAGGCGGCCGGCATCTGCCAGGGAGCGGGCGGAACCACCACGGCCTCCGCAGGCAACACGAGAGTTTCGGCTGGAGACAGGGTTGGTTCCGGAGCGGTGGGCTCGGCGGGCGCTTCAAACGAATGCTCGACCTCCGCGGTCTGCGCGAACGCGGGCGGCGGCTCGAAGGCGGATTCGATCTCGGCCGCCGACTCGATCTCCGTCACCGGCTCGGGCGCGGGCTCGCTCTGCACCGGTTCTGGCGCGGTCTCGAGAAGCATCGGTTCGGCCGCGCCCCCTTCGGCCACGGGCTCGGGCTGGCTCTCCTCGAGGACCGGTTCCGGTTCGGCCACGGGCTCGGGAGCCATTTCCATCAGTTCCTGCTCAACCGGCGCCTCCTCCGGCGCAGCCTCCATGGGCGCGGCCTCCGCGGGCGCGGCCTCGACCGACGACGACGCCTCGGGCGCGGGCAGATCCTCGGGGCCCACCTCCTCGACAACCGCGGCCGCCACGGGCGCGGCCGCCTGAGCAGGCGCGGGCGCGGCCTCCTCTTCGACGTCGCCGAGCGTGAACTGGAACATGAGGGAGGTGGGGCCGCCGGGCTCGCCGATCCACACGAAATCGCCGGAGCGCAGGAGCGCGTCCCCGGTCACCACGTCGTCGTTCACGCCCACCGGTCCATCGACCCGGTAGATCGTGGCCCCCGTGATGTCGATCACGATGCGGGCGTGGTAGCCCTCGACTCCGGGAGCCTCGAGCCTCACCGCGCAGTCGGGCGCGCTTCCCAGCATCGCGTTGCCGCCGCGGAACTCGAACTTCTGCCCGCCGAGAGGGCCGCCCAGGGATTGAAGGATAGAGGGTTGCGACATCGCCAGACGATACCGCAAACGGAGCGCCCCGTGGCGATTGGAATCCGCTCCCGGCCGCAGCGCAGCAGGCGTTAATCTCGTGGGTCCCGATGCCTCCAAGAACCCAGGTCAGCGAACCCCCGCCCCGCTTCGTTCCCACCCCGGCCGATTCCCGCTTCGAACTCGTGGCCGACTTCACCCCCCAGGGCGACCAGCCGACCGCCATCGCGGACCTCACCCGCGGCCTCATGAACGGGGAGAAGGACCAGGTCCTCCTGGGCGTCACCGGCAGCGGCAAGACCTTCACCATCGCCTCCGTGCTCAAAAACGTGAACCGTCCCGCGCTCGTGCTGGCCCACAACAAGACGCTCGCGGCCCAGCTCTACCAGGAGTTCAAGAGCTTCTTTCCGAATAACGCGGTGGAGTACTTCGTCTCGTACTACGACTACTACCAGCCCGAGGCCTATGTGCCCCAGTCGGACACCTACATCGACAAGGAAGCCACGATCAACGAAGAGATCGAGA
>DAORUA010000329.1:0-4644 GCA_035432945.1 Vicinamibacteria bacterium
CACTCGGGCGGCGGCTTCATCACCACCAGCGCGATGTTCCGGTATCCCGACTTCTTCAAGGTCGGAATCTCCGAGTCGGGCAACCACGACCAGCGCGTGTACGAGGACGACTGGGGCGAGAGGTACCAGGGCCTGCTGGTCAAGGGAGAAGGCAATGCGCCCGACAGCTACGACGTCGAAGCGAACCAGACGGTGGCGAAGAACCTCAAGGGCAAGCTCCTGCTCATGCACGGCATGATGGACAACAACGTCCCGCCCCAGAACACGTACCTCGTGATGGAGGCGCTCATCAAGGCGAACAAGGACTTCGACCTGATTCTGCTCCCCACCCAGGCCCACGGCTTCGGCGTCGACGGCCCCTACGTGATGCGCCGCCGCTG
The DNA here is from genome assembly GCA_035432945.1 of Vicinamibacteria bacterium. Taxonomy (GTDB): domain Bacteria; phylum Acidobacteriota; class Vicinamibacteria; order Fen-336; family JAGNNV01; genus JAGNNV01. The sequence continues at coordinate 381 of DAORUA010000329.1, forward strand.
GGACTACTTCGTGAAGAACCTCCTCGGCCTCGAGCCGCCGAAGGAATTCAAGATGCAGCCGGTGACCCCGCCAGGGCGGCCCGCGGGAGACTGACGGGACACAGGGGCAGGCCCGGCGCCTGCCCGCTCGTGCTCGGGAAGTGGTCAGGACGTTCAGGCTTGGAGCGAGACAAGTCATGACCGAACAAGGCGAACCTCATTGCCGAGGGCGACCGCCCCCGGGCGAATGACCTCGGCGTTGAGAGCAAGCCGCCCGCCAAACCGCCGGCCGATGTCTTTGAGCACCCCCGGATCGACCGCGAGAGTGTCGGGATCCACGGTGGTCATCGGACAACGGCCGCGGCGAGAGTCGATGCGGATCACCGCGTCGCCAATCTGGAGTTCGCCTCCGGGCCAGTTCACCTCGTCCATGCCGGAAACTCCTCCGATCAGGAGGTTGGGACGCAGGCGGCGGATATCGCGGCCGAACTCTTCAACCGCTCCGTCGGTCGCGACCAGCAGGGGCAGGACGTCGAAGCGTTCGAGCCCACTGAAAGCCTCCAGCCACGCGTCTGGTCCCGCCGCGGCCTTGACCAGAGCGAGGGCCTCGTCGCTGTCCCACGCGCGGCCATCGATGCGAGGCGCGCCGTCTCCGCCCAACGTTCCATGAAGGGCGAGCAGGCGGTGATGGCGGCGCGACGTGCGGACGCCCTCGGGCCCGCGGACGTGCACGATGCGATCGCCAGGAATTCCCGCGACCTCGAGCCGGGTGGCCTGGAGGGGCTCACCGGCCAGGGTCTTGACCGGATAGCGCCACAGGCCGTCGACGCGCAGATTCATCGCGCCGGATCGGTGGCGGGGGCGAGGATCCGTCGCTCACCCTCGCGAATGGCCGCGTCGTTGATGCTGGCGAAACGGCGAGCCATAAGGCCATCCTCGCGAAACTCCCACATCTCGTTTCCATAGGCGCGGTACCACTGGCCCGCTTCATCGTGCCACTCGTACTCGAAGCGCACGGCCATCCGGTTCTCGCGAAAGCCCCAGAGTTCCTTCTTCAAACGGTACCCGTTCTCCTTCGCCCACTTGCGCTTCAGAAAGGCGCGGATTTCGTCGCGGCCCCGGAGAAACTCGGTGCGATTTCGCCACTCCGAGTCGTCCGTGTAGGCGAGGGCCACCCTTTCGGGATCGCGGGTGTTCCAGGCGTCCTCGGCGGCCTGCACCTTGGCCAGAGCGGTTTCGAGGGTGAACGGGGGACGGATCGGAGAGGTCATGACAAGTTTCAGGCCGCCTTGCGGGCCGCCTCCACCTTCGGGAAGTCGACCAGGGTTCGGGCCGCCTTGTTGAAATAGTTGGTGAAGACGTTGAGAGCGACGTGGGCCAGGATCTCCGCCACCTCCCCCTCGGTAAAGCCCGCCTCCCTCACCTTCGCGAACTGCGCATCGGTCACCGCGCCCCTTGCGGCCACCACCGCCGCAGCGAACTTCAAGGCCGCGTCGGTTCTCGGATCGGCGGAGGCGGCTTCGCGGCTCTCCGCGATCTGGTCGTCCTTGAGACCGGCCATCTTTCCAAGCGCGCTGTGGGCCGAAAGACAATAGTCGCACTCATTGGCTTCCGCCACCGCGAGGGCGATCTGCTCGCGCAAAGCGGGGCGGAGGGCACCCTTGCCCAGGGCCGCGCTGAAGTTCAGGTAGCCCTCGAGGACCACGGGCGAGTTGGCCATGGTCCGCATCATGTTCGGCGTGAGGCCGAGGGCTGCGTGCACGGCGGTCAGGAGGTCCTTGGTCTTCCCGGTGGCGGTGGTGGGGTCAACTGCGGAGAGCCTTTGCGCGTTGGTGAGAGTAGTCATCAGGTTTGCTTCCACTTCTTTCTGCCGATCCGCCCTATGCGGGTCGATGCGGCGCGTTGGCCGCTTCGCCCCAACCAGAGCATGTCCGATGCCAGGTCGCTCAGCTCGACGCAAGGTCAACTGAAACAAATATTTACCTAAACAATTGGATAACCAGCCATTCAACGATTATTCGTTAACTAGTGATTTGTCGTCGTCATAGAGCTATATTTCGTTGCGAGTGAACCCTGAATCCCTTCAGGCCATTGCCCTCTCTTTGGCGGAGGAGCGCTCGGTGGAGACCGTCCTCCACCGCATTGCCGAAGGCGCGGGGAGCCAGCCGGGCGTCGCCCTCGCGAGAGTCTGGCTTGTGGACCGGGGGGACATCTGCTCCACGTGCCCCATGCGCGCGGAATGCCCCGACCAGACGCGCTGCCTTCACCTCGTGGCCAGTCACGGACATCCGACGAAAGCTGGCGAGGACTGGTCCCGTCTGGACGGCGCGTTCCGGCGATTTCCCATGGGCGTGCGCAAGGTGGGACGGGTCGGGGCCTCGGGCCGGGCCATCCTCATCAAGGACGTGAGTGGCGATATGCAGGAATTCGCGCGGGCCGAGTGGATCCGCGGCGAGAAGATCGTCAGCTTCGGTTGCCAGCCTCTCGTCTTCCGTGGCGAAGTCCTCGGCGTCCTCGCGATCTTCAATCGCGAGGCGTGCGATGAGGCTTCGTTCGCCTGGTTGCGCACCTTCGCGGACTACGCGGCGGTGGCGCTCGCGAACAGCCGGGCCTTCGCCGAAATCGAAAGGTTGCGGGAACAGCTCGAACTCGAGAACTCCTACCTGCGCGAGGAGGTGCGGGAGGCCTTGCCCGCGGCCGGGCGCTTCGTCGGAGGGAGCCCCGCCCTGCAGCATGTCCTGGAGCAGATCGATCTGGTGGCCCCCACCAGCGCCAGCGTCCTCGTCCTGGGCGAGTCGGGCACGGGCAAGGAGCTGGTGGCGAGGGAGATCCATGATCGAAGCGTCCGGGCCCGCCGGGCCATGATCCGGGTGAATTGCGCGTCGATTCCCCATGAGCTGTTCGAAAGCGAATTTTTCGGGCACGTGAAGGGCGCATTCACGGGCGCCCTGCGCGATCGCGCCGGCCGTTTCCAGGCCGCCGACGGAGGCACCCTCTTCCTCGATGAGGTGGGCGAGATTCCCTTGGACCTTCAGGGCAAGCTGCTGCGCGCCATCCAGGAAGGACAGTTCGAGCGAGTGGGCGACGATGCCGTGCGCACGGTGGATGTCCGTCTCGTCGCGGCCACGAATCGCGACCTCGGCGCCGAAATAAAGGCCGGTCGATTCCGTGAGGATCTCTTCTACCGCTTGAGCGTTTTCCCCATCTTTGTTCCCCCCCTGCGCGACCGCGCCGCCGACATTCCCATCCTGGCCGCGCACTTCGCCGAGGCGGCGAGCCGAAGGCTCAAGGTGTCCCGCCCGCGCCTCACTCGCGCCGATCTCGACCGTCTCACCCGCTACGACTGGCCGGGCAACATTCGTGAATTGCAGAACGTGATCGAGCGCGCGGCCATCGTCTCTCGCGGAGGTCCTCTCCGGCTCTCGGATCTTCTGCCCTCCGCGCGGGCGGTTCCGCCGGCCGCAGAGATACCACCGACCACGGTGGTCCTGAGCGAGGTGGACTTCAAGGAGCGAGCGCGCGCAAACATCGAGGCCGCCCTCAAGGCGTCGGGGGGGCGGGTCTACGGCCAAGGTGGAGCGGCCGCGCGACTTGGGATCAAGCCGACGACCCTCATGTCGAGGATCCGCGTTCTTGGGATTCGCAGAACGAAGGTCTGAACTCACGCCAAAGCACCGGAGACATGAGCCTGACGGGGACGCCTCCGCGGCGGGGGCTTCTCTCGGAAGCCTCCGGTCACTCTGTTACAGGAGAACGGCCTAGGGTTTCCTCGGATCCGTCTTGTCGTGCTCGCCGTCGGTGAGGAGCGGCATCGACGAGCCGAGCGACGGCGCGATCAGGCCCGTCTTCACGTAGGTCATGAGCTTGTCCCGCGTGTCCGTGATGTCGAGGTTGCGCATGGTGAGCTGCCCGATGCGGTCCTGGGGTGAGAAGACGCTCTCGCCCTTCTCCATGGTGAGCCGCTCCGGCTTGTAGGTGAGGTTCGGGCTTTCGGTGTCGAGGATCGAGTAGTCGTTGCCGCGCCGGAGTTGAAGCGTGACCTCGCCGGTCACCGCACGTGCGACCCAGCGCTGCGCGGTCTCGCGCAGCATGAGGGCCTGGGGATCGAACCAACGGCCCTGGTACAGGAGCCTTCCCAGCCGCCGGCCGTGGTCGCGGTACTGCTCGATGGTGTCCTCGTTGTGGATGCCGGTGACCAGGCGCTCGTAGCCAATGAAGAAGAGCGCCATCCCCGGCGCCTCGTAGATGCCGCGGCTCTTCGCTTCGATGATCCGGTTCTCGATCT
>DAORUA010000330.1:0-4639 GCA_035432945.1 Vicinamibacteria bacterium
ACCACGTCTCGTTCGGCAATATCCACGAACAGAAGTTCATGGACATCTGGAACGGGGAGAAGGTCCGCGCGTGGCGCAAGGACCTGCGCGCCCAGAAGCGCTTCCCGGCCTGCTCGCGCTGTCCCCTGGTTTCATAGCGCGCCATGTTTTGGGCGGAGGCCCGGCGACGTTACGGTCATCTCACCGCTGACGATCCCGATATCCGTCGCTACCTCGAACGGGTTCGCTCCGTCCAGGAAGAGGGCGGCGAAGGACTCGCCGGCTACTTCGAGAACCTTGGGCGCCGCTGGGTGGTCGCGAACACGCCGCGGGGCCGGGTGCTCGAGATCGGCGCCGGGGTCGGGAAGCACGCGCAACTGAACTCGGGCCACCAGGGCGAGTACTTCGTGTCCGAGTTCCAGAGCGGCCACCTCGAAAACCCGCTGTGGAAGAAGTTCCGCGGCCGCGGGGTTCAGTGCGACGCCTCGCGCCTTCCCTTTCGCGCCGACTGGTTCGACGGGGTGGTGTCGACCTACAGCCTCGAGCACATGCGGCGGCTGGACGACACCCTCGCGGAGATCGCGCGCGTCCTGAAGCCCGGCGGCCGGCTCGTCCTCGCCCTGCCCTGCGAGGGCGGGTTCTTGTGGAACTTCGGCCGGGAGATCACCACGAGGCGCGTCTTCCAGAAGGAGTTCGGCCTCGACTACGACAAGATCATCGCCTTCGAGCACGTCCACGATCTCGCCGCGGTCCGGAAGCACCTCGAGGCCTGTCCCCGGCTGACCCTCAAGGCCGATCGCTTCTACCCGGCCTTCGTGCCCCAGAAGGACCTGAACCTCATCGCCTGCTTCGCGTTCGAGAAGCGGTCGTGAAGGACCCCTTCCCGCGCCCGGTCTCGAGACTGATCGCCGCGCTTTTCGGGCTCCTCGTCGTCTTTCTCTACTTCTACCGGGCGGACGAACTCCCCCGCCCCCACGGCGACGAGCGCGCCTTTCTCGACGTGCCATACCGGTTCGCGAATTTCGGGGACCTGCGCTATCCGGTGTTCATGAGCGAGTCTTTCGGATCCGCGGAGCTGCGGCCCTATCCCCCGATCACCGCCCTCGCCCTTCGCAGCGTCGCGGTGAGGACCATCGGCTTCTCCGCGCGGAACAGCCGGTACGTCTCCGGGGCTCTCGTCCTCATGGTGGTTCTTTCCGCGGGTCTGTGGCTTCGCTCGCGTTTCCTCGTTCCCTGGCCTCCGCTCACCCTCATCCTCGCGCCCCTGGCCCTCGCTCCGGTGGTGGTCATCGCGGCGCGAAGCACGCGGCTCGAGCAGGAGACGTTCTTCTTCGGCGCAATCTCCGCCCTCCTGCTCGCGGGCGGCGCACCGCCCGGCCTGACCTCCCGGCCGCTCCGTCTCGGGGCCGCGGGCATGTTCGCCGCCATCGCCGCGGGCATGCATCCTTTCGGCGTCGTCTACGGCGGGCTCGCCGCGATCGTCCTCGTGGCCGCGCGACGGCCGAAGGACCTCACACGGTGGATCGGAGGAGCGGTCGCCGGAGCGCTGCCGACGGTCTGGTGGATGTTCGAGAAGCGTGACAGTCTCGCGGCCTTCGCCGCCGCGAACGGCGCCATGTACCAGGCGCGGGAGCGGGACCTCACGTCGTGGCTGGCCCAGTTCGCGAGCGTGTCGTGGCTGCAGCCTCTCGGCCTCCCCGAGACGGTCATGGCCCGCCTGGCCGCGGTGCAGCACAGCGCCTTTTCGGAATACGTCGGCTTTCCGGTCGAGCCCGGCGCCTTCGGCCTGCTTCTTCGACTCCTGTTCTGGATGGAAGCGGCCTTCGTGGCTCGCTTCCTCCTTCGTCACCTTCGATCCCGCCGCGCGGAGAACGACGGGGTGGCCTGGCTTGCCCTCCTGGGCCTGGGCTTTCTGCTCTTCGCCTTCGCTTACGTGCCGAACACGACATACGGCCTCTATGGCGCCTTCCACGTCCATCTCGCCTTCGCCGCGGTGTGCCTGGCCGAGGCCGGGGGCCGGCCGGCCTGGAAACAGCGGCGTCTGGCCGCGGTCAGCCTCTCCTTCATCGCCTTCGGCCTGGTGAGCGCGGTGCGACTGGCCGCAGCGCCCGCGGTCCTGACCCTGGACGACGAACTCGGGGCCATGGGGAAGGTCGCGCGCGCCGCCGGCATAAGACCCGAGGACACGGTGATGACGTCGACGGAGACCTGGGTGGCCGCCGGCTCCCGCAACACGTCGCTCCTCGAACGCGTCCAGTACGGCCTCGGCGCCGCTCCGCACGACGCGGTCGCGTACCGACGGAGCTATGTCGAGTTCTACCTGGGCGCCGGGCTTCCCGCCGACCCGCGTCTCCAGAGCGAGACGCGGCGCGCGCGGGCGGCCGCGCTGTCGAGAGTCCTCGAGGGCCTCACTCTCTCCGGCCTTCTGATCTTCGACGGGGCGCAAAAGGACGCGGTTTACTTCTTCCGCCGCGGCGGATCGGGTGGGGTGAGCGTGGCCTCCCTGGACCCCGCACGCCCCATGCCTCTGCGCGTCGTGCCCCGCGGCGGCGGGGGAGTTGAAGGACCGCGCGTGGACTGCGACACTCAGCCCCTGCCCCTGTGCACCTTCCATGAGCCCTGACCCGCGCTTTCGACTCCTGACCCGGAGGCTCGCCCTGGCCCTCCTCTTCGCGGTGGGCCTGGTGGTCGCGCACAAGTTCTCGCTCACCGTGGGACGAGCGCCCGCTCTCGCCTTCGACGACGCGCTGGCCTCGGTGTCGGCCAACCTGGCGCGCGAGGGACGCCTCGGGTTCGACGCCATCCCGGTCCACACCCTCGCCCTCGTCTCGCAGAACGAGCACTTCTTCAACTACGGCCCGTGGTACTTCATCTACAGCGCCGTGCTCGACTGGACCTTCGGCACGTCGTACGAGGTGCATCGCTGGACGCACCCGCTGGGGGTGATGCTCAGCATCTTCCTCGCCTCCCTCTTCTTCAGGGAGCGGGATCGTCTCTTCGCCACCGCGCTGTTCGGATGCGGCGCCCTGCTCTCGTTCCACTATCACCAGTGGCCCATGGTCCGCCCGGACATCTTCGGCACCATCGGCGCGTCCCTCGCCCTCGTGTTCGCGAGGACGATGTTCACGGCTCCGGGCCGGTTTTCGGGGTTCGGCTTCGGCCTGAGTGTCGGCATCGCGGTCACCAACCACCCGATCGTGGCCGCGCTCGTCCCGTGGTCGCTCGCGGTCGTCCTCGGGGCCGCGGTCCTCGAGGATCCGGCTCGCCGATGGGGTGGGTTGAAGCGCCTCGCCCTCCCCTGGCTCGCCGGACTCGCGGTCGCGGGCTTCGGCCTCATCGCGGCGTCGGGCTTCCGGCTCGGCTCGATCCTCAATCTCTATTTCCTGTATCCGAGCTTCATCCAGAAGGTCGGACCCGCCATCGGCTTCTGGGGATCGATCGACCGTCACCTTTCCTTCGTCGGCCTTCAGCCCGGCCGGGCGCAAGCCGCGGCCGCGGTCCTCCTGGTCGTGGTGGCGATCGACGTGATCGCGTTCCTGCGCCGGCCGCACGCGGGTTCGTGGATCACCCTTGTGCCCGGCACCGCGTGGGCGGCCTATCTGCTCAGCCTCGGCATCTTCCGGAACACCCACGAGGGTTACGAGATCCTCGTTCAGATGCTCTTCCTGTGGACGGCCGCCGCCTTCATCGTTCGGGTGGGACACGGCCTGCCCACCCTGGCCGGCCTCGCCGTTCCCGTCGCGGCCCTGATGATGGTCACATCGCAGCCCGGCCGCTGGGAGGCCTCCGCCGCCGCAAACGTCCCCTACCGCGAGTACATCGACGCGGTGCGGGCGGACCTCCCCGTGAACGCGCGCGTCCAGGGCGAGGCGGTCTTCGGTCTGGGCCGGCCGAACTGGGTGGAAACCGCGCACGCCGCCCTCCTCACCGTGCGTTTCCTCCCGCGGTTCCGCGATCAGCTGACGCCCGACTTCCTGGTGCTCTCGGAGAAGGAATGGGAGATGGAATGCCTCCAGGCGCAGACCGAAGCCGACCCGAGGCTCTTCGTACCGGATGAGCGCGGGCCGCGACGGGTCTACGGCGGCTTCTTCAACGTCGTGCCCTGGCTCTTCCGCGACAGCTCGTTCCGCCTGGTTCGGATCGTGTCGGCGCCGCCCTATCGCTCCACGCGCATCTACCGGAGAGCCGAGCCGGAGACCGCGCCCGAACCCCGCCCCGATCTCGCGGTGTGGACCGCCGAGGGCCTGTGGCAGCGTCGCGCCCGCGAGCGCGGTCTCCCGTTCTCGCCGGAAGAGGAGATGATCGTGGGACTGAGGCGGCCGAACGATTCGAGGAAGAACGTGGATACGCGGGCGCAGAGCGCGTGGTCGCTCGACCTCGGGCCGGGAACGTACCTGATCGAGGTCACGGGCACGCGGCCCGCCTCCGCATCGGGCTGCGTCATCGCCGCCTCCTCCCCGCTGATCAAGACCACGAGCGACCTCCTCGCGATCACCCCGCGGTTTCCGAGGGGACTCGTCACGTACCAGGTGGTGGATCACCGGGGCGGTCCGCTTCACATCGGCCTGCTGAGCCCCCAACCCCCGGAGGAGGAGGCGCTCCAGAGCGTCATCGCGTACCGGATCGCGGCCCCTCCGGTTCCCTCGTTGCGCGGGGAGCC
>DAORUA010000331.1:0-4637 GCA_035432945.1 Vicinamibacteria bacterium
GCGCCTCCGGTTTCTTGGCCTTGGCCATGTGGTACTGGTTTCCTTTGGTCTCTTGGGTCGGGGCTTTTCGGGGAGGGTCTCAGGCGGAGGCGGTGCGATGGCGCGCGGTCACCGCGCCCCGTCTCCGCAGGGCGGCGCGGAGCGCTTCGCTCAGGTCCTTAGGGTCGGTGAGCCGGGTCATGTCGCCGGCCGAGACGAGACTGATGGTGCCGGTCTCCTCGGACACCACGAGCGCGACCGCGTCCGTATCCTCGGTCACCCCGATGGCGGCGCGATGCCGGCTGCCGAGGGTGCGCGAAAGCTCGGGGTTGACGGTGAGCGGCAGGAAACAGGCGGCCGCGGAAAGCCGGTCGGCCTGAACCACCACCGCGCCGTCGTGAAGCGGGGATCCCGGCGTGAAGATGTTGCACAGGAGGTCGTAGGTGACCACGGCGTCGAGACGCACGCCGGTTTCGGCGAAGGACTTGAGTCCCATGTCCCGCTCGAACACGATGAGGGCCCCGGTGCGAGCCGACGCCAGGGACTGGGCCGCGAGCACGATCTCGTCCAGCACGTCGTCGGTCGACGAGGGCCCGCTGCGCCCGAAGAGAGCGCGACCGATGGAGGCGAGGAGCTTCCGGATCTCCGCCTGGAACACCACGATGCCCGCGAAGGCGACGTAGGGCATCACGTGCTGCAGCAGGAGGCTCAGGAGCCGAAGCTGCAGGAGGGTGGCGGTGACGAAAAGAGCCACCACCCCCAGGGCGCCCAGGACGATGTGGGTGGTCTGCGTCCCTCTGACGAACCTGAAGAGCCGGTACAACAGATACGCGATGATCCCCACGTCGAGGACATCGCGCGCCGTGACATCACGCAGCGAGAGGGCCCCCTGGAGCGTTTCGAGAATGGAGCCGCTCATGGATGGAGGCTTGCCGGAAGCTCTGAGCCGTCTTTGGGCGAAGGTCCTAGGAGAGCTTCGGTTCCGGCATGGGGGCCAGGAAGGGGACGACCACCTCCGGCTTCTCCGACGGCCCTTCGGCCGCCACGGGCGGGGGCTGGGGAGGAGGCACCGGCGGCAGATTCATCTTCTGGCCGCGCACGATCTGGAGGACCTGCTGGCCGTCGAGCGACTCGTGCTCGAGAAGCGCTTCCGCGATGATGGTGAGCTCCGCAAACTTCTCCTTGAGCAGGGCGGTGCCGCGCTCGAACTGCTGGGTGACGATGCGGCGAACCTCCTCGTCGATCTGGATCGCGGTGGCCTCGGAATAGTCCTGCGACCGTCCGAACTCCTTGCCCAGGAAGATGGCTTCGTCCTTCTTGCCGTAGGCGAGGGGCCCGAGCGCGCTCATGCCCCACTCGCAGACCATGCGGCGGGCCATTTCCGTGGCCTGCTCGATATCGTTCGAGGCGCCGGTGCTGATGGCCTTGAAGGCCAGGTCCTCGGCGATGCGGCCACCCATGCACACCGCGATCCGGTCCTCGAGTTGCTCCTTCGTCCAGTTGTGCTTCTCTTCGGTGGGAAGCTGCTGGGTGAGCCCGAGAGCCATGCCGCGGGGAATGATGGTGACCTTGTGGACCGGGTCGGCGTGAGGAAGGATCGCGGCGAGGAGAGCATGGCCGCCCTCGTGGTACGCGGTGACCTTCTTCTCCTCGTCGGTGATCATGAGGCTCTTGCGTTCGGCGCCCATGAGGACCTTGTCCTTGCTGGACTCGAACTCCGCCATGTTGACGACCTTCTGGTTGCGGCGGGCGGCGAGGAGCGCCGCCTCGTTGACGAGGTTCGCGAGGTCGGCGCCGGAGAAGCCGGGTGTCGCCTTGGCGAGGGTCACCACGTCGACGTCGGGGCCCACGGGGATCTTGCGGAGATGGACCTGGAGGATGCCTTCGCGGCCGCGGACGTCGGGACGAGACACCACCACCCGGCGGTCGAAGCGGCCGGGACGGAGAAGCGCCGGATCAAGGACGTCCGGACGGTTGGTCGCGGCCACGAGGATGACTCCCTCGGTGCCCTCGAAACCGTCCATCTCGACCAGGAGCTGGTTGAGCGTCTGCTCGCGCTCGTCGTGACCGCCGCCAAGGCCGGCGCCGCGATGACGGCCCACCGCGTCGATTTCATCGATGAAGACGATGCAGGGGGCGCTCTTCTTGCCCTGCTCGAAGAGGTCACGGACGCGGGAAGCCCCGACCCCGACGAACATCTCCACGAAGTCCGAGCCGGAGATGGAGAAGAAGGGAACGTTCGCCTCGCCGGCGATGGCCCGGGCGAGCAGGGTCTTGCCGGTTCCGGGGGGGCCCATGAGCAGGACGCCCTTGGGGATGCGGCCGCCGAGCTTCTGGAACTTCTGGGGCTCCTTCAGGAACTCGATGATCTCCTGGAGTTCCTCCTTCGCCTCCTCGACCCCGGCCACGTCCTTGAACGTGATCTTGCGCTGCTGGGAGGCCAGGAGCCGGGCCTTGGACTTGCCGAAGGACATGGCCTTGTTCCCGCCCGCCTGCATCTGGCGCATGAAGAAGATCCAGATGCCGAGGAGGATCGCGTAGGGAGCGAAGGTGATGAGGATGGTGGTGAAGGTGGGCGCCTGGTCGTTGATGACCGAGACCTGGACTTTCTTGGCCAGCAGCGAATCGAGGGGCTTGTCGTAGCCGTAGGGGACGACGGTCTTGAAAGTGTCGCCGGAGCCGCGCTTCCCTCGGATCTCGTTGCCGTTGACCGTCACTTCCTTGATGTCCCCGGCATCCACCTGGGTCATGAAGTCCGAGAACTTGATCGCGGTCTCCTTCTTCTGGAGGTTCGAGAAGTTCCATGCGGCCAGCATGAGGACAAACAGCGATGCCCACAAGAGCGCGGTCTTAAAAGTCGAGTTCAATGCTTTTCCCCTGAGTACTTGAGGTGGTACGGATTCCGGGCGGACATATGTTCAGTGTTCAAGAAAACCCTAGGCCGCGGGCCCGCGGAGGACGCCCACGTAGGGGAGCCCCCGGTAGTAGTCGTGGTGATCGAGTCCGTAGCCCACCAGGAACCGGTCGTCCTGATCGACCTCGATGCGGAAGGCGGACCACTCCGGAACGAGCTGGATCTTCCTCGGCGCGGTCCGGTCGATGAGAACCGCGATGCGGAGGCTCTTGGGCTGGCGGGCGGCCAGGTGGTCCCGCACGTAGGCCAGGGTGACCCCCGTGTCCACCACGTCGTCGACGATGAGGACATGCTGGCCCTCCACGGGCACGGCCGAACCGTAGAGCACCTGGAGGGCGGTCGGTCCTCCCGGGGTCTCGGACACGTGCACCACGCGCAGGGTGTAGCTGCGGAAGGGAATGGGAATCGCCCGCATCAGGTCGGCCATGAAGACGAGGCTGTTCTTGAGCAGGCAGAGGACGACCAGTTCCTCGCCCTCGTACGTCTGTCCGATCTGCTCCCCCATCGCGCGGATGCGGGCGGAGATGTCCTCGGCGGTGAAGAGAGGCGTCGGTTGAGGAAGTGGTTTCATGGTGGGTGTGTCCGGCAAGTTGCAAGACTATGACAGGAAAGGCTTTTCTCTGGAATGGCCGGAGTCTCGGTCCGGACCGGTGAGGATAAGGCGGCCCCGGTTCACCGATGCCTCGCGACCCCCGGGAAGGGGCAGGGACGACCCGCCCCGCCCCTGCACCACGAGCCCCCAGAGCCGTTCGACATGGACGAAGGAAACGGACCGGAGCCCTCCGAACCGGCGGAGGGCCTCCCGGATGGCGGTTTTTCCGAGGCCCTCGGGAGCGCTCTTCAGCACCGAGAGTTCGAAGGCCGCGCCCGAGACCGCCGAGGCCGCCGCGCGGTCCAGGAGCTGGGCGGCGACTTCGCGCAGGGCCGAGTGCTCCTCGGCCAGGTTGCGGGCGGTGCGGCCGAGGGCCTCGCTGATGTTGGGATTGAAACGCTGCTCGAGCAGGGGGATCAGTTCGTGCCGGACGCGGTTGCGCATGAAGGCGGTGTCGGCGTTCGTGGGGTCGGAACGATAGGGCAGCCGGTGGGCGCTCAGGTGAGCCATCACCGCGGACCGCCGGGTCTCGAGCAGGGGCCGCAGCAGCTCCCCGTCCCACGCCTTCATGGCCGACAGTCCGAGAGCGCCGCTCCCTCGCACCAGGCGCATCAACACCGTCTCGGCCTGATCGTCGAGGGTGTGGCCGAGAATGATGGCGCTCGCGTTCTCCTCGCGGGCCACGCGCCGAAGGAACGAATAGCGGATGAGCCGGGCGGCTTCCTCCAGGCCCCCGTCCTGCAGGGCCTTGGCCGAGGTGTGCGCGCGGCCCGAGCGCAGCGGCAGCTTCATCCGATCGCAAAGCTCTTCACAGAACTGGGCATCCGCCCGGGAATCCTTCCGCAGGGTGTGGTCCAGATGGGCCGCCACCACGCGGATGCCCGGCTTTCGCGCCGCGCGCAGCAGGGCGTCGGTCAGGGCCACGGAATCGGGCCCGCCGGACAGGGCCACCACCACCGACACGCCCGGCCGCAGGAGTCCCACGGAGTCGAGGCTCCGTCTCACGGCTGAGACCAGAGGCGGGGTCGGCATGCGCTGCCCAATACCTTACGCCCGATGCCGCAGGTGGTGGCGGTGCAGGGACTTGAACCCCGGACACTGCGGATATGAGCCGCATGCTCTAACCAGCTGAGCTACACCGCCGTTCGTCTG
>DAORUA010000332.1:0-4606 GCA_035432945.1 Vicinamibacteria bacterium
GCCCGCTCCTTCGCCTTGGCGATGATCGCGGCCATGGTGGCGCGGTGCTTCGTGAACGTGTCCTCGACCACCTGGAGGGTCGGGATCGCGTTCGCATTGAGGCCGAGCGTCTCTTCGTTGAACTTCCCGAAGCCCCACTCGTGCACTCCGCTGCTGCCCCGGCCCGGCGCGGGGGCGGAGAGGTGCTGGAAGAAGCGCGCGTACTTCTGCCAGCGCGGGCTGTTGCCCGCATGGAACATGGGGATGAACTCGTACAGCGCGTCGTACGGCATCTCCCCCACGCATGCGACCTTCGGGTACTTCGCGCGCAGGCTGAGGATGAGCTTCTTCGTGCCCTCGTGCATGTCGCCGTTGGTGCTGTTCACGTGGCCGCCCACGATATCCAGAAAGTAGGCATCGACGCCGAAACGCTCGATCACATTTGCGATCCGGCCCTCGATCCAGTTGCGCCACGAGTCTTCGCCCACGTTCATGTAGGTGAGCCAGGCATCCTGGTGGCGGTCGTTGTTCCAGTCCACCCAGTTGATGTTGTAGAGATCCCCGTCGAGCTTGTAGGTGGCGCCGCCCTTGATCTTGTCCCACACCGGCTGCTTTCGGTTGGCGGAGTTCGTCCCGAACATCGGCATCATCTTGAAGCCGAGCTTCTGCGCCTCGGTGATGAGGCGCTGGAAGCCCGCCTCGCCGCCCATGCGCGCGGGGACCTCGTAGTTCGGGTAGTCCCAGTAGTAACGGCCGTCCCACGAGGAGAGGAACACGAGAACCCGGTCGGCGGGCAACTGGGTCGCCATCCAGCGGAGGATCTCGAGCTGCTTCGCGTAGTCGTTGAAGATGAAGCCCGTGTAGTGCATCCCGTGCAGGGTCGTGACCATGCCGAGGTTTCGCATCCAGGCGGGCGCGTCGGTGCGGGCTTCCCAGGTGGGGAGATGGAAGGCCGTCTCGATCTGCGCCATGTGGGCCTGCATCGCGGCGTCGAAGGTAGCGGCGTGGCCGAGGCGCCAGCGCGGGACCGTGATTCGCTTGTCTTCCTGCCACGCGCCGTGCTCGTAGATGGCCTCGACTCGATACGCTTTCTCGCCGTTCTGGAAGTAGTAGCGCTTCGGGCGCATGCGGTCGTCGCAGGTCGAGAAGTAGATGAAGTCGCTCTCGGCCGCCTGCACGATGGCGACCGGAGTCGAGATGCTGGCCGGCGCCTCGCCGTGCAGGTCGCCCGCGCCGAACGCGTAGCCCGCGAGGACGTCGCCGTCCTTGGGGTCGCTGAGCGCTCCCCCGCCCACCGAGATGGGGCCGCGCGGCACGTCCCGGATGACGGTAGTGACCGTCTTGATGGCGCGATCCATCTCGGCCACGATGTCCCACTCGATGGTCGTGCCCGTCTTCGTGAACTTCGCGGTGAGCTTGCCCGGAGCCTTTTCCTGGCCGCCGGCCCAGACGAAGCCGTTCGCTTCAAGAGTGAGCGCGTCGGCGTTGCCCGTGGCCCTCATGCCCGCACGGTCGAGGCCGTACGCGTTCTCCCCGGTGAACACGAGGAAGCTGAAGCGGTGATCCCCGAACGCCACCGCGGGCTCGGGGAAGTCGAAGCTGAACTTCATGAAGGTGCGGCCCCGCGGCGGGATGAAGACGTCGCTGGTGGAGGAGAGCTCGGAGATCTCCCCCGCGGGGCGGGCTGCCGCCGCGGCCTGAATCGGCGTCATCGCCGGCTCCCCCGTCGCGGCATCGGCTGCGCCGCCGCTCACCAGCGCGCCCGCTCCAACCGCGCCGACCGCCTTCAACAAATCCCGTCGCGAGAGATCCTGGGTCATGAGCGGAGACTACTACCGCGCCTTCCCGTCCTCCGTCTCGGCCTTGAGCGACTCGAGGATCGCCCTGCTTTCCGCGACCCGCGCCAGAGCGAGTTTCTTCGCGGCGCTGGTCATAAGCCGGGGCGGCAGATCGGTGTTGAAGCCCTCGAGAGTCTTCGCCGCGGTCGCGAGGTCGGTGGCCCAGCGATGGCGGGTGGTCAAGGAGAGGATTCGGGCGATGCCGATGGTGCCAAGGAAATCGAGGGTGTCGGCGTCGTGGAGGACGATGGACTCGGGACGTCCGGCGTCCGCGCGGTAGTACATGTGATTCCGCACCGCGTCCTGCACCGCGGAGACCTTCGCGGCCGGAAACCCTGCCCCGTTGAGAATATCGGGGACGAGTTCGGCGGCGCGGTCGGTGTGGTCCACGCCCTCCTTGCGGAAGGCATCGAACGCGCCCACGTCGTGGAGAAACGCGGCGGCGAACAGCACGTCCGTGTCGATCTCGAGCTTCGACTCCGCAGCCAGGCGCGATGCCATGAGGTAGTCACGCTCGGAATGGGACACGCCCCATGCCGAGTGTTGCAGTTTCTCCGTGGCGAACTTGAACACGGACTCCTTCCAGGGTGCGTCGAGCGGAATGCCCGCGGGGGTTGCGGGGGGCGGTGACGTTTGCGCGACGGCGGGCGGCGACGTCGCGACGGCAAGGAAGCCGATGGCAAGGAATGGGACTCTCATACCCCAAAAGGCTACCAGCCACGGCCAAAGGCCGTCATTGCGAGGCCCGACCGGCGTGCGGCTAGACTCAGCTGATGGAAAGCCGCCTCGAAGTTGGGTTCGAACTCGACCGGCGCTGGCATCTGCTGAGAGGTGAAATGGATTCATCCAAGAAGCCCGACCTGCTGGCTCTCGCGACCATTCTCGCGTCGAGCGGAACCCCCTACGCCGTGATCGGTGGCGTCGCCCTGCAAATCCACCAGGCGGAACCCCGAACCACGCTGGACATCGACCTCGCCGCTTACGACGTGACGGCTTTGCCGAACGCGACCCTGGTCGCTGAGGGTTTCGCGAAGACCGGCGAGTTCCCCCACTCGTTGAGCTGGACGGGCCCCGGCGGCACGCCGATCCAATTTTCGGATGATCCCGCCTTCGGGGAGGCGATCGACCGATCGGGCATTTCGATGATCGAGGGAACTCCGCTCCGGGTGGCAGCTCCCTTCGATCTGCTCAGGGCCAAGCTCCGAGCGGCTCGTGACCCGGCCCGGAGGCGCTCGAAGCGCATCCAGGACCTGGCGGACGCCGTATCGCTGGTAGAGAGCCAGCCGGATCTCGTGGCCGGACTCACCCCAGTTGAGCGATCGGAGCTCGATCGAGCCTGACGAACTTCCGGAGAGCAGTCGCGAAGCGATCCGTATGCCCTGACATTCTCTACCGGCTCCTGACCTCCCAGAGCTGGCTCTCCACGCGGCGGGTCGTCTGGTCCACCTGGGTCACCATCTGGGTGAGGTACCGCTCGGTGGCATCGATCCGCGCGCCCGGCGCGTCGAATGGCTCACGCGCCGCGATGGCGCGCATCATCCGGTCGGCATAGGCGATGTCGCCGGCGCTCAGGATGCCCAGGCCGAGCAGCCGCTTCTCCGCCTCCGCGCGGCGGGCGCTCTTCACGAAGCGCCCGAACGTCCGCGCCTCGATCGCGTCCTCCCACAGGAGACGCTGGCGGGTCAGGCGGCCCAGGCCCAGCTCCACCTTCACCCACTCGAGTTCGGCGCCCACGAGCGGGTCGAGACGATCGAGCAGCGCGTTCACGCGATCGAGACCGAGGCCGGTGAGCGGGCGGGCGCCGTCCGCGACCCCGGCCATGAAGCCGATGAGCCACTGGCGGTCCGCGGCCGGGAGGCGTCGCAGCGGGCTCGAGGTCACCTTCGGCAGCGTCCCGTCCGGCAGGGCGAGCAGGTCCTTCACGTAGCGCACGGGCACGGCGAGGCTCAAGGTCTCGCCGGCGCGGCTGGACCCGAGTATCCCGACGAGTTCGCCGCGCGAGTCGAAGAGGCCCCCTCCGGTGAAGCCGGCCGGCGAGGAGGCCGCGGTCTCGATGCGTTCGTCGCCGGGCGCCGCTCCCCCGCGATCCGCGGCCACGATCCCCTCGGCCGCGGTCACCTCCAGCCCCTGCGCGACGCCGAGGGAATGGACGGTGGCGCCCGGTCCGGGCCGCGCGTCGCGGCCGAGGTCGATCGCGGGTCCGGCGATGTCGACACGGAGTCGGGCGAGGCCGTGAGTCTCCAGGACCGCCGAGAGCGTGGCGAACCGCGACTCGTCGCGGTGGCGCACACGGATCGCGTGGGCGCGGCTCACCAGGGGCCACGCGGTGACCACGGTCTTTTCGGCGACGATGACGCCGCTCCCCTGGGCCACCACGTTGCGCCGGCGGTCGAGGCTCTCCACGATGACGATCGAGGGGCCGGTGGCCTGAAGCAGTTCTCCCGCGTCGAGCGTGGGGCGTTTGGCGGGGGAGATCGTGCGGGGGCCGCGTGGCTGGGCCGCGGGGGCCGTGTGCCGCGGTTGGGGGCCAGCGTCGCACGCGGAGAGGAGCAGACCCGCGGCCAGGATGGACGTGAGGCCCGGGGGAGTCAGCTTGGGTGCGAGGGGCACGTCCCTATTCTGTACCGCGAGGGTGCGAGTTCGGCGGAGGCGCCGACGGCTCCTCGGGATGACGTTGCGCCGCTTTGCGGCGCAACGTCAGTTCGCCGTTTGCGGGATGAAGGTGATCGGGACGATCGGCTTGTCGATGGCTTCGCGCGGGCCGATGGTGATCTGCAGCGCTTCCTCGA
>DAORUA010000333.1:0-4589 GCA_035432945.1 Vicinamibacteria bacterium
GCGATGAAGCCGAGGATCAGGGGAGCGATCAGGGCCCCGATGTTGATCCCCATGTAGTAGATCGAGAAGCCCGCGTCCCGGCGGGAGTCGTTCTCGCCGTACAGCATGCCGACGAGCGACGTGCAGTTCGTCTTCAGGAGCCCGGTGCCGACGGCGATGGCGACGAGGCCCAGGTAGAAGAGGGGCCGGGGCCCCGACGCCAGGCCGAACTCGCCAAGCACGATGAGGGTCCCGCCCACTTGCACCGCCCTGCGGTAGCCCAGGAACCGGTCTGCCACCCAGCCGCCGGGAATGCTCAGCGCGTAGACGAAGAAGGTGTAGAAGGCGTAGATGGTCCCTGCCCACTCCTTGGAGAGGGCAAGCCCGCCGGCTTCGGCGGGGGCGACCATGTAGAGCATGAGCAGCGCGCGCATGCCGTAGTAACTGAAGCGCTCCCACATCTCGGTGAAGAAGAGGGGGTTCAAGCCCTTGGGGTGCGGACGCAGGGCGATCAGGCCGTAGACCACGAAGGCGATCCACAGGCCCACCGCCACGAACAGGGGGGTGAACGCTCCGAGAGTCAACGCCGCGAACACGGCTTGCAGACTGTTTGCATCCATCCTCCAGAAACAGGCAGGAGGATAGCTGACTCCTAGTGGGAGCGGTGGGTCCGAGCCAGGTTATCCGCCCAGACATCCAGTTCGCGCAGGTTGGCGAAGGTGGTGGTCCCCTTGAGGTTCTTCGGGGCGCCCGCGCCTCCCACGACGAGTTCTATCTTCCGATGGAGTTGGGACCTCAAGGCGGCGATCGGAGGGGGCGCATGCTTCTGCGAGGAGATCGAGACCGAGAGGCCCACCGCAGCGGCGCCGGTGCGCTCGGCAAGGGCGGCGGTCTCCGCGATCGGCACTTCGGTGCCCAGGCTCAAGACCCTGAGGCCCCGCGCGGAGAGGACGAGTGCTGCCATCTGCACCCCGAGACCGTGAGCCTCGCCGGGCAGGGTGGAGAGGACCACGAGCGGTCCGCTGGCCGTCTCCTCGAATCGCAGGCGCGCCCCGCGCAGGACGTCCGAAATGCGCTCGGAGGCGAAGTGCTCGTGCGCGATGTCGATCTCGCCCTTCTGCCAGGCCGTGCCGATGACCTCCAGGCACGGCGAAATGCGGGTCTGGATGTAGGCGAGAGGATCTTCCTGCGCGAGATCGCTGTAGAGCGACCGCATCAGCCGGTCGGCGTCGAACCTCTTCACCGCCTCGATGAGGGAGAAAGTGTCGAAGGGAAGGGCCTGGCTCCGGGTGACCGGCTTGACCGGGACGGTGGCGAGCAGCGCTTCGAGCACGGCGTCGGTGGCCGGCACCACCTCGCCCGCGCGCAGCCCGCGATCGAGGGCCATGGCCATGCGGCGGATCCGCTCGACGTGCGCCACCTCGAACTGCCGATGTCCCGACGGCTTGCGCACGGACTTTGGAAAACCGTACCGGAGTTCCCAGGTGCGGAGGGTCTCGATGGGCACGCCGGTCGCGCGGGAAAGCCCGCCGATCGACACGTACGCCTTGTCGGGGGCGGCGGACGCTCCGGCTGCCGGGGCTTTGATTTTGTGGGTGGCCATGGGGGCTCGGGTCCCGGGCATGGTACGGGGGCCGAGGCGTCTTGTCAAGGTTTTGAGTAGTTTTAGTCGCGCGCGGTATCGGGTCGAGAGGGGCGCCGGCGCGCTCTTTGCGTCCAGACCGCCGATTCGATCCGCATGGCGATGCGGTGAGCGACGGTTCGATCCTCGTAGGACGTGGTGCGGGCCTTGAACGCCAGTTCCGAGAAACGGGATCGCTTCAACGACCTCGAGCGCTCGAGGAGTTCGCGGCCTTCCCCGCTGATATCGGCGACGAAGCGAAGGCCCTCCTGAACCGGAACCACCGCGTCGAACCGTCGGGCCGCCTCGAGAAACTCCTCGACCCGGAAAGCCGGCCCCGCCTTGCGAAGGAGGAGGGTGGCGTCGGCCACCCACCGTACGTGCGGCACCCGCGTCCACCTCACGCCATGCACGAGAACGTGCAGCAGCTGGTGCTCCGGACAAAGCCCCAGTGTCTTCGTGCTCCCGATCGCGAGGGACCGGGCCTCCGACCAGAACGGGGCGTCGTCGTCGTCGCCGCGCGCGCTCGCGAGGACATGCCAATGGAGATCGACGCTCATCTCGTGCCGCCTCGGCGGGTAGAAGACGTGCGCGTGATGGCCGCGCAGATCCGCGGGGCCCGAAGGCTCGCCGGGTCCGGAACGCAGGCCGTATTTCTTGAGCGCTTCCATGGCGCGGAAGAGTTCCCGGCCGGGGACGAGAATGTCCAGGTCCGAAACCGTGCGCAGGCCCGGCGAGTCATAGACGGTGGCGCCCAGGGCAAGCCCCTTGAGGGCCAGGGTTGGAACCGAGGCCCCGGACAGACAGTCCAGGATCTCCTCCGCGGACTTCGTGATGGCCCGGGCCTTGAGCTGAGCGAGGGTCAGAAAGTGCGGATTGGCCCTGACCCAGGGATCGTCCGGGACCTGGCGCTCGAGGTTCGCCATCAGCAACGGGGCGATCCACGCGATCCCGGCTTCCTCCGGACCGGTGTTGCTCGAGAGTTCCCGCCAGGCTTGTCGGGCAGCGTCGCCGTCGAGAAGACCCGCCTGAAGAGCGAGGCTCTCCGCGCGCGTCGGAAACGCGGTGACGGCGCCTCGCGGCCCGGTGCCGGACACCATGGCCTCTGGCGCGCTACTTCGCGCCCGATCGATAGGCGACCTTGCCGTTCACGATGGTGTAGAGAACCTGCGCCTTCAGGATCTCGGCATCCGGAACGCTCAGGATGTCCCGGGAAAGCACGGTCAGGTCCGCCCACTTTCCGGGGCTGATGACGCCCCCATTCGCCTCGGCGAAAGAGGCCCAGTAGGCGTCTTTCGTGTAGGACTGAAGCGCCTCGAGGCGGGTGAGCTTCTGATCGGGCTGATAGCCGCCCGGGGGCACGCCCGCCTCACTCTGGCGCGTGACCGAAGCGTAGTAGGACTTGATCGGATCCACGTCTTCGACCGGCGCGTCGGTCCCGTTGATGAGCACCGCGCCCGACTTCCTCAACTTCTGCCACACGTAAGCGCCCTCGAGGACCCGGGCTTCGCCGAGGCGCTGCGAGGCCCAGGGCAGATCGGAGGTCCCGTGGATCCCCTGGATCGAGGCGATCACGCCAAGCCTGCCGAAGCGGGCGATGTCGCTTTCATCGAGGATCTGGGAGTGCTCGTCGCGGAAACGGACGTCCTTCTTCTCCGGGTGAGCCTTGAACGCCGCCTCGAAGGCGTCCAGCACCGAGCGGTTCCCCGCGTCGCCGATCGCGTGCACGTTGACCTGGAAGCCGTGCTCGATCCCGTAGAGCGCCGCCTCACGAACGATCGCGGGGTCGGTGACCCACAATCCCGTGTTGCCTGCGTCGTCGACGTACGGTTCGAGGAGCCTGGCCCCGCGCGAACCGAGGGCGCCATCGATGGAAAGCTTGAGCGACCGGATGCTCAGAAACGAGTCCGGCCCGCCGGGCTGGGGCGCGCCGAACTTCTTCAGGTTGTTAAGGCCCCGGATCATGGGGTAGAGGCGAAGCCCGAGCTGATTCTTCGCGGCCAGTTCCTGGTAGAGGGCGATGGTTGAAAGGTCGGCGCCCGCGTCGTCGAAGAAGGTGATGCCCTTGCGCAGGCACTCCTCGGTGGCCAGCCGAATGGCCTCGCGGATGTCCGATTCGGTGGGAGCGGGCGGCTGGATCAATCTCTGGGCGGTGTCGACGAAGACACCGGTGGCCTGGCCGTTCTCGTCCCGGATGACGTCGCCGCCCGCGGCCGGTCTGGTTTCCCGGGTGATCTTCATGAGCGACATGGCCCGGGCGTTGGCGAAGCCCGCGTGGCCGTCGGCCCGGACCAGGTAGACGGGATGGTCCGGAGAAACCGCGGAGAGGGCGTCATGAGGCGGGAAGCCGCGGACCTCTCGCGCGGGCTTCTTTTCCCACTTCCCCTCGTGCCAGCCGCGGCCCACGATCCAGGCCCCTTTGGGCCGGCCCTTGACCGCCTCGGCCACCTTCGCGACCACTTCGTCCCAGCTCTTCGTCCCCACGAGATTCAGGACCATCCGGGCCTGGCCAATGCCGACGAAGTGCCCGTGGCTCTCCTTCAGCCCCGGAACCACGGTGGCGCCCCGCAGGTCGATGACCTCGGTCTGGGGGCCTTTTCCGGCCAGAACCTCCGCGGTGGACCCGACGGCCGTGATCCGGCCGCCGGTCATGGCTACCGCCTCGGCCCGGGGCCGGGTCTCGTCCATGGTGTGGACCACGCCGTTCACCAGGATCCGATCGGGGGCCTGGGCGGCGAGCAGGAGGGCGAGGGTGCTGGAGGTCAGGAACATGCGGTTTCTCTCGTTTCTCGATGATGCGGGTTGGTGACGGCGGGTGCTGCGCTTACTCTATTCGTCTCGCCGGTCCCCCGACATCTGAGAAAATCCCCGAAAGGGCGGTCAGGGACGGTGGGGTACGCTACTCGCCGGTGCCTCCGCCCCAAGACGCCCCTCATGAGAACGCATTGAACGAAGAACGCTTCGACATCGTCCCCGGCCTGCGCCGGGA
>DAORUA010000334.1:0-4575 GCA_035432945.1 Vicinamibacteria bacterium
CACCCTGTCCGCGCGGGTGATCGCCCACATGCCCGCGATCTACCAGCTCATGCCCCCGAAGGGAGCGACGCCGCTCGTCGATCGCCAGGGCGACCCGCTCGAGGTGGACCTCCATGACCGGGAGACCTGGCGCCGCTTCGGCTGGGGCCCCTGGAGCCCCCACGACGAAGCGCAGAGCGATGAGGAACGCGGCTTCGTCACCGCCCTGCTGGAGCGCGCCCGGGCCTTTCATCACGCGATGGCGCGGACTCCGGAGTCCGTCTGCCCGGTGACCGTGACCGCCCTGGGCGGCGACTGCCTCCCGACCCTCGCCCGCGCGGCCGCCCAGGAACGCCCGGGGCAGAGTCCAGTCTTCGAGCCGAGGAACGCCCGGCAGGCCGAGTCGATGTTCGAGGCGGGCGACGGGCGGGTGCCCCGCTCCAGCGTTCTCGGCTCACACCTCGACGCCGAGAACATGCGCGACTGGGGACTGCCCGAGATCTCCCACGTCTTCTTCGGCGACGCCGATCATCACGGCATCTACGGCGAACCGACGTTTCAAAGCGTCCTTCTGCGGCGGCTCTTGCGCCCGCGGCAGGACGACCTTCGGGGCGCGGTCAGTTCCTGACGTGCTTGTCCAGGGCGGCCGCGATCTCCTCCCAGGGAGTGAGGGGCAGGTGCATGGCGAAGGCGCGGGTGACCTCGAGCTTCTCGCGCGCGACCACTGAGACCATCTCCGAGACGGTCTGGGGCAGGAAGAACTCGCCCTTCTGATCGCGCTGGAAGAGATCGCTGCAGTAGAGGAGCTTCAACTCCGGGAACCACAAGGCCATCTGCCGTTCGCCCGTGACCGTCCGCAGGGGAATGATCTCGAACCGGTTCGGCCCGGTCCCGACCGCGGCGCGCTTCGAGACGAAGGTGAAACGCGCGGGCTTCGGCGAGCGGGCGAGCGCGTCGGGCGCCGTCCTCCTCGGCGCGGCGAGGAGGCGTTCGAGGATGGGCCGGTTGTGATCGAGGGCGTAGATCGGAATTCCTTCGGCCACGTATTCGCGCAGGCCGCCGATGTGCGGCCAGGAATCGGAAGTGGTCAGCACCGCCTTGATGGGCAGGCCCGGATAGCGCTGCCGCGCGTCGGCCATGACCTTCGCGGAGTAGCCGCTCGAGATGGGGCCTTCGATGATCACCAGGCCGTCGGGCTGACGGACGATGCCCACGTCCCAGGAGCCGCGGATCTGGGTGAGCCCGGGAGCGATCTCCTGCGGGGGCGTGCTCGCCCGTCCGAGGGGCAGATCCTCGATCGAGGCCTTCCGGGCCAGGAAGGCCTGTTTCACCTCGGCTGGAATCGCGAAGTCCGCGTCCGCGCTCGGTGGATTCAGGGTGATCTCGTCCACGGTCTGGGAAGCGAGGGGAAGGCCGTTCCATTCGGTGAAGATGGTGCGGGGCAGACGGACCCCGCCCGGCTCGAGCGTCCACAACGCGTATGACTTCCGAAAGGTCACATCGCCCCAGGGGCCCCAGAACACGCTGTCCGGGCGGGCCCGGGTCAGTTCCACCGCCGAGGGCAGGCCGCTCTCCCGGCTGATCAGGATGCGGACGGGAAAGCCCTTCCAGGTGAACGCGGCCACCGCGTGCGGATGGTCCCGGTAGACCGTGTCTTTCGCGAGATGAAGGTCCGCGGCCAGCAGCGCGGTGAGGCCGACCCGCTCGGGGCCAAGCTCCAGCGACTCCTCGGCCTGCTGGGCCGAGAAAGCATCGCGGGGGGAGACGCGTCCTTCGCGCCCCAGGGAAGCGGCGGCGCCCCCCTCGAACACCCAGTTGACGGGAACCCAGTCGGCACTCTGGTAGAAGAACGCCCGGGCCTGTTCCTCGTGGCGGAGGCGAGCGTGTTCGAAGTCGCGCAGCTCGTTCACCTGGGTGTAGTTGACGATCCACGGTCCCTCGGGGCGCTCCGACTGCTCCATGTGATGGTAGTAGCCGATGCTCTTCGCCCGGATCGAACGGATGCCCCGCAGCCGTTCCGCGCCGCCCATGCCCTCGATCATCTGCTGTACGAGAGCCCGCGCACCGTCTGGCGCCCCCGGCCCGGGTTGGGGCGACGGCCCGGCCTGAGCCCCAGCCAAACCACCGAACGTCACGACCAGGAACGCAGTCTTCGCCCATGCGCCGATTCTCATCTCAACCTCCAGGGAGTTCTTTCGTTACCTGGATAGGACGAGCGGTCAGGCCGGAAAGTTCGCAAGAGCCCGAGTCTTCGTTTCCCAGGCCTGCGGTTCAACGTGCGTAGTTGAGGGCGATTTCGCGGGTCAGGTTCCTCGACCGGTCCTGGGCGACCGAGTGACCGCCGAAGAAGAAGTTCACGACCTTCGGCGAGTTGCCGTACTTCTCCGCGAACCGGTTCCACAACTGCGGACCCTTGCGGACGTCGAAGCCGCCCTCGCTCGCGTAGCGAAGCCCGACCCGATCCGCCTGGTCCTCGTGGGATCGCCCATACCCGTTCGCCCAGGCGGTGGCGCCCAGAAGGGTGGCCACCTGCAGCACCGCGCGCTTGTTCTTGTCGTTGACCGACTCCTCCGCGACCGCGATCACGCCCAGCGCCGCGAGTTGTATCAGCATGGTCTTCTTGAAACTCTTCCGCGAGTGCTCGTGGGTGGCGTGGGCGAGTTCGTGGCCGAGGATGATCGCCACCTCGTCGTCGTCCATGTCTTTGAGCAGGCCGGTGAACACGTAGATCGAGTCGTTGGGAGCGGCCATCGCGTTCCACTCCTTGTTCTCGACCACGTAGACCCGGAAATCGCGGCGCTCGAGATAGCCGGGCACGAGGCGCTCCGCGATCCGCCGGACCCGGTCGACCTCCGGACCGCTCGTGTAGAGACGGCCGAAGTCCTGGCGCTTCCCGTTCTCGTCCTCGTCGTACATCCGGCGCGCGGAGAGGTACTGCCGCTCCATCACGTCGAAGGCGTTGCGGAGATCCTGCTCGAAGAGCGCGGTCCCGTTCTCCTTCGCCAGGACCTCCTCGGCTTCGAGGACACCGCCCTCCACGCGACGCCCCTTCACCTTCACCTCGTATCCGAGCGGAATGTCCGCGAAGCCCTTGAGGCCCTTCGAGCCCTTGAACTTGCCGGAGGCGCCGAGGCGGACGCGCTGGCCATCCACGATGAGGAGGCCGCTCCGCCACCACTCCGCGTAGCCGTCGAGCGACTCCTTCCGGCCATCGATCACGAACGGCGGCACGGGCAGGCTCGGGGGCTGCGACGAACGGGGAGGCGACGCAGGCATGGCGGGCGAATCGGGCTCGTCGGTCGTCGCGTCCTCGTCCTTCTCCTCGTAGTAGACGTTCATCACCTTCACGGTGTCCCATCCCTCCGGGCCCTCGAGCGGCCCGAAGGACTCGACGTCCTCTCCGCCCACCGTGCAGTCGGTGCGGCACTCGATCGTGCTCCTCTCGATGAGCGACTTTCGCTTGTCGTAGAAAGCGACCACCACCGAGGTGACCCGGATCCCCAGCCGGGCCGAGTTCTCGACATCCACATAGATCTCGTTCTTCCTGTCCACCCGGGCGGCGTAGGTGACGTCGGTCTGGGCAACCAGGACGGACGCGCCGAACAGTGAAAGACCGGAGGCGAGGAACAGCGGGAGGCGAGGCTTGAGCCTGTTCATGGAATGGGCCTGAAGCTAACCCCGCGACCCGCGCCCGTCAACCCATGAGGCACCCATGAGGCGCTCACTCGTTCCCCGGTTTCAGGTCCGCTAGGATCGGGCCCGGTTTCAGGAACATCCCCGAGGAGGCCTTCCCCTTTGCTGCATCGCTCGCGTCCCTTCGCTCTCATCGCCCTTGCCGCCCTCGCCGCCGCCACGACCGCGACCGACGAAACCCCCAAGGCCCCAGCGGACTTCCCCGGGCTCAAGTTCCGGCTGGTGGGACCTTTCGTGGGCGGTCGCACCACCCGCGTGCAGGGTATCGCCGGCGATCCCTTCACGTACTACGTTTCGACCGCCTCGGGGGGGGTGTGGAAGTCCACCGACGGCGGACAGCAGTGGAAGCCCATCTTCGACGACGTGGAGATCTCGTCCATCGGCTCGATCGCGGTCGCCCCGTCCGATCCAAACGTGGTCTACGTGGGGTCGGGCGAGGCCAACATCCGGGGCAACGTGGCCGCGGGCAACGGCATCTACAAGTCGACGGACGCCGGCAAGACCTGGACTCACGTCTGGAAGCAGGAGGGCCAGATCGGGACCATGGTCGTCCATCCGAAGAATCCCGACATCGCCTGGGCCGCCGTCCTCGGCCACGCCTTCGGTCCGAATCCCGAGCGCGGCGTCTATCGCACCGTCGATGGCGGGAAGACCTGGCAGCAGGTCCTCAAGAAGGACGCCGACACCGGCGCCTCGGACGTCTGCATGGATCCGAACAATCCACGGATCCTCTTCGCCGGCCTCTGGCAGGCGCGGCGCAAGCCGTGGGACCTCGTCTCCGGCGGCCCGGGCAGCGGTCTCTACGCGTCACGCGACGGCGGAGACACCTGGAAGGAACTGGGCAGGGACGAAGGGATGCCGGAGGGGATCAAGGGCAAGATCGGCTGCGCGGTAGCCCCTTCC
>DAORUA010000335.1:0-4537 GCA_035432945.1 Vicinamibacteria bacterium
GCCGTACACGGTCGGCGAAGAGGAGTGGCCCCAGGTGATCGCGTAGGGACCGTATTCCTTCGCGAGGTGCTTCTGCCACACGAGCTTGCCCTTGAGGTCGAGCGCCACCATCTGCCCCGTCCCGAACCACGCGTAGATGCGCTCGCCATCGGTGCCCGGGCTCGGATTCGCCAGATTTGTCTTGCGGTGCACCTCGGGGAGCGAGTCCGCGGTGCGCTCGGCGGGAAGCCGGTACTGCCACAGCCGGCGGCCGTCCTTGCGGTGGAAGGATTCGACCAGGAAAACGACGCCTTCGCCCGAGGTCCCGCCGATCGAACGCTCTTCGGGAAAGTCCCCGCCCTGGCCGAGTGAAGGGTGGTTGCCCGGGCGGACATCGCCTCGGCCCACCTGTGAGGTCACGATGATCTGGTCGCCGAACACCACCGGCGAGGAAACGCCCTGGCCCTCGAGGCGGGCGCGCCACGCGATGTTCTTGTCCTTGCCCCAGGTGAGGGGCAGGCCTTTCTCCTGGCTGACACCGTTTCCCTGGGGGCCGCGCCACTGCGGCCAGTCCTGGGCGCTTGCGATCGCGCAAGGGATGGACAGGGTCAAGACGACGAGGGCAGTTCTCTTCATGGCGCCTCCTGGCTCAACCGGAATTGTATTCTCCAACCTCGAGCCTCCCCCGATGATGAACACCCGCTCTCTGGCTGTCACCGCCCTGCTGATGCTCCCCGCCGGGGCCATGGTCCGAGTGCGGGCCACGGCGAGCCTCGACTGGCCGATGTGGGGCGGGACGCCTTCGAGAAACATGGTGTCGTCTTCGACTGGGCTCCCCGCGGAGTGGGACGTCGACACGAAGAAGAACATCAAGTGGGTGGCCGACCTCGGATCGACGAGCTACGGGAACCCCGTGGTGGCGTCGGGCCTCGTCTTCGCGGGCACCAATAACGACGGCCTGCGCGACCCGAAGCAGGGCGGCGACCGCGGGGTCCTCATGGCCTTCCGCGAGGACACCGGGGAGTTCGTGTGGCAGCACACCCACGAGAAGCTCGAGTCCGGCCAGGCGAACGACTGGCCCTATCAGGGTGTGGCCTCCTCGCCTCTCGTCGACGGCAACCTCCTCTATTACGTGAGCAACCGCGCCGTCCTCTTCTGCATCGACGTGGAGGGATTCCGAGACAAGGAGAACGACGGCCCGGTGACCGACGAGAAGCTCACCGGCCCGAACGACGCCGACGTCGTCTGGTCCTTGGACATGATCGGGGAACTCGGGGTTTTTCCCCACAACCTCGCCAACTCCTCGCCCACCATGGCGGGGGACCTCGTGTTCGTGGGCACGTCGAACGGCCACGACGAGAGCCACGTGAAAGTCCCCCGGCCGAAGGCGCCCTCCATCATCGCGGTGAACCGGCGCACGGGGAAGCTCGTGTGGCAGGACAATTCGGTCGGCGAACGGATTCTCCACGGGCAGTGGTCGTCGCCCGCGGCGGGCTCGATCGGCGGCGTGGTGCAGCTCGTCTCCGCGCAGGGCGACGGTTGGGTGAGGGGATACGAAGCCGCTACGGGGAAGAAGCTCTGGGAATTCGATACGAATCCGAAGGAAGCGGTGTGGCCGAAGACCCGCAACGAGCTGATCGCCACCCCCGTGATCCACGGAGACCGCGTGTACATCGGCAATGGCCAGGATCCCGAGAACGGAGAAGGCGTCGGCAACTTCTACGCGATCGATGCGACGAAGCGCGGCGACATCACGGAGAGCGGGAGGCTCTGGCGATTTGCGAACATACGGCGCACGGTTTCGACCGCGGCGGTCAGCGACGGTCTCGTCTACATCTCGGACTTCAGCGGCTTCCTCTACTGCCTCGACGCCGGCACGGGAAAGGAGATCTGGAAGCACGACTTCTTCTCGGCGGTGTGGGGGTCGCCGGTGGTGGCCGACGGGAAGGTCTACCTGGGCGACGAGGACGGCGATCTCGCGGTTTTCGCCCATGGCCGGGTCAAGAAGCTCCTGGCCGAGATGAGCATGGGCGGGCCGGTCTACGGCGCGGTCGTTCCCGCGCGCGGCACGCTTTTTACGAATACCCAGAAGCAGCTTTTCGCCATCGCGGCCCGCTGAGGGGCGGGGGCTTCCGGAGGTTCAGGGCTTGGCGACGCGCTTGCCCACCGCCCAGAGAGCGCCGGTGGTGCGCAGGAAGATCTGGCCGTCCGAGACCGCGGGAGAAGAGAGGGTGTAGTCGGCGAGGTCGTTCTCGGCCAGCAACTCGAACTTCGGGCCCGCCTTCACCACACTCGTGACTCCGTCCTCGTTGGTCACGTAGAGCTTTCCGTCGGCGAGGACGAACGAACCGCTGTAGGTCCCGGGCCGCAGCCGCTGCTGTCCGTAGATCTCCGTGCCGGTCTTCGCGTCGAGGCACCACATGATGCCCCGGTCGTTCACGGTGTAGAGGTAGGTACCGTCGGTCACCGGGGTGGGCACGTCGGGTCCGTTCTGGAACGACCAGAGGACGTGAGTCGAGGTGACGTCCCCCCGGCCTCCCGGCTTGAGGACCAGCATGGGCCGTTCGCGGGTGGGCGCGATGATGAGGTCGCCGTGCACCACCGGCGAGGCCACGATGCGGTAGTTGGCGTCGTTGCCGGGATTGAGCCCGTTGACCCGCCACAGCTCCTTGCCGGTCACAAGATCATGTCCGGTCACCACGTCGCCCCCGGTGATGACGACCTCCACGTTCTTGCCATAACGAAGGAGGGCGGGCGTGGTGTAGGAATCGGGCGATTCCCGTCGCGCGTTTGTCGGGCGCTCGACTCTCCATAGGGTGCGGCCCGTCGCCTTGTCGATCCGGAGCACGTAGGAAGGATCGTCCGTCTTCATGCCGTGCAGCACCTGCACGTAGAGCGAATCCTCGTGGAGCAGGGGCGAGGACCCGTAGCCCCAGTTGAGACCGAAGGCGCCGTAGTCCTTCGGGATGTCGCGCGCCCAGAGTTCCTTGCCGGAAAAGTCGAAGCCCTTGAGGATCCCGGTGCCGGTCATGACCCAGACGTTCTTTCCGTCCGTGACCGGGGACGGAGTCGACATGTTCTGCTTGCGCTGCTTGTTGTCTCCGTCACCCAGGTGCTGCTTCCACAGCGGCGCGCCCTTGGCGCGATCGACGGCCCAGAGGAACAGGCTCCCGCTTTCGGCCACGTTCAGGAAGATGCGATCTCCCCACACGATGGGGGTCGAGCCGGAGAGCGCGGGGAGGGGGAGCTTCCAGGTGATGTTCTCGGTCACCGACCACGAAACCGGGAGGTTCTTCTCCGCGCTGATTCCGTTGGCGGATGGTCCTCTCCACTGCGGCCAGTTCTCCGCCGCGACTCGAGCGGGGGCCGCGGACAGGACGAGGCTTGAGGCGAACGCGAAGTGCAACAGGTGTCTGGTCATGTTTTTGAATCCCCCGGACCCGGTGTGGTCTATTCAGGGCCGAGCCAATAATATGGGGGGATGCTCATTCGACCGTTCACCTCCCTGCTCCCGATCCTCATGGCCTCCGCCGCGCTGGCGCAACCCTCGCCCGGGCCCACTCCCACCCCCGCCGTCCGTTCGAGCGCCACCGTCGATGTGGAAGCCACGACGGACGACGAGACCATCGCATTGGGGGCGTTCGGACGCGAAGTGGACCTGAGGAAGGCGCCCTTCTCCATGAGCGTCGTCTCCTCGAGAACCCTGAAGGAGAAAGGCGCGCGCCAGCTCTCGGATGGAATCGAAGGCGCGTCGTCGGTCAACGTGGTTTCGGGCTTCGGCATCTTCGACCTCTTCGTGATCCGAGGCTTCGACTCGCTCACCAACGGCCTGGTGATGATCGACGGCGTGCGCGAGCCGGAGTCCACCTTTCTGCCCGCCTACAACATCGAGCGCCTCGAGGTCCTCCGCGGTCCCGGAGGCTTCGCGTCCGGACCCGACGCGGCCGCTTCCACGGTCAACGTGCTCCGCAAGCTCCCCCTGGGCCGCAGTTTCGCCGCGGGCGGGGCGAGAATCGGCAGCTACAACTCGTTCGATGTGGACGGAGACTTCGGCGTCGCCAACGAAGACGCCACGCTGTCGGGCCGCCTGCCCGTCTTCGTTCGTGGATCCGACGGCTACCGCGACCGCGAGAACTCACAGTGGGGCTTCAACCCGGGGGTGCGGATCGCGCGCCCGTCCGGTTTCGTGGCGGTGGTGAACTACGAGCACCTCCGCTCGGAGTTCATCCCCGATATCGGCCTGCCTCTCGTGAACGGCGCGGTTCCGAATGTTCCCCGCGAGAACAACTACCAGACACCCTTCGACTTCTCCGAGCAGGACGTGGACCGGGTCCGCGTGCACCTGGAGAAGAAAGTGGGCGACCGGACCACGGTGAAGAACCTCGCTTACTACACTCGCCTCGGCTGGAAGACCGACGGCACGCTCTTCGTCGGGAGCTTCGTCGATCCCCGCGCGGGCGGCGCCGTCACCGCCCGCACCCTCACGCTCCTGGAGGATGAGCAGCAGCTCGCCGGGAACCGGCTGTGGCTCGAGACCTCGCGCTCCGCGGGCTCGTCG
>DAORUA010000336.1:0-4508 GCA_035432945.1 Vicinamibacteria bacterium
GCCGCCAGGCCGCCATGAAGCTGCGGGAAATATCGAAGTAGCCGCCGTACCGCCCGTACCGCCCTGCGACGACGTTCGTGCCGCGATTGGCGCCACACTACGTCATTGCGAGGAGCCATTCGTTCCGGTATCTGCGACGAAGCAACCCCGTCCTCCAACTATCGGCCTGCGGGCCGGCGTGGGTAGGTAGTGGTTGGCAGGGGATTGCTTCGTCGCGACGCACTTCGATGGGCTCCTCGCAATGACGTAGTGTGGTGCCGATCGCGGCGCGACCGTGGTCGCAAGGGCGGTACGAAATAGACTGTCCACATGGGGCTCCTCGAACAGTTCAAGCAGGGTCTGTCGCGCACGCGCGCGGTCCTGACCACCGATGTTGGCGATCTGGTCCGGGGTCTCGCCAAGCTGGACGCGGCCACTCTCGATTCGCTCGAGGACACCCTCGTGGCTGGGGATTTCGGTCCGGCCGCGGCGGCTGAGATCCTCAGGGCGGTCCGCAAGGACTTGACCGGGGGCTCCGACCCCTCCCTCATCCGCGAGAGCCTCAAGGAGAAGGTGCGCTCGATCCTGGACATCCCCGGCCCCGTGGTGGCCGAGGGGAATCCCCATGTGATCTTCATCGTGGGCGTGAACGGTGTCGGGAAGACCACCACCATCGGCAAGCTCGCCGCTCGCTACCGGACCGCGGGGGAGACGACACTCATCGTGGCCGCCGACACCTTCCGCGCGGCCGCGGTGGGCCAGTTGAAGACCTGGGCCGATCGGGCCGGGGCTTCTTTCCACGAATCGCGCGAGGGCCAGGATCCGGCCTCGGTGGTGACCGACGCCCTGCGCAAGGCCCGGGCCGCGGGCACGCGCCGCGTTCTCGTGGACACCGCGGGCCGCCTGCAGAACAAGGCGCACCTGATGGCCGAGCTCGCGAAGATGGGCCGCATCGCCGCCCGCGAGGCCGAGGGCGCGCCCCACGAGACCCTTCTCGTGCTCGACGCCACCACCGGATCGAACGGCCTCGCCCAGGCCCAGGAATTCGCGCGCGCCATACCGCTCACCGGCCTCGTTCTCACCAAGCTCGACGGCACCGCCAAGGGCGGGATCGCGGTGGCCATCGTGTCCGCCATGAAGGTCCCCATCCGATTCGTCGGCCTGGGCGAGGCGATCGACGACCTGGTGCCCTTCGACCCGGCGTCGTTCGCCGAGGGTTTGCTCGGTTGATGAAGGCCGCCCCCGCCTCCGCGGACGAGCGCTTCATGCGCCGGGCCATCGAACTCGCCGAACGCGGGATCGGGGAGACCAACCCCAATCCGCCGGTGGGCTGCGTTCTGGTTCGGGACGGCCGCGTGGTGGGTGAGGGATTCCACGCCCGCGCGGGAGAGCCTCATGCCGAAGCGCTGGCCCTTGCCCGGGCCGGGGCCCGCGCGAAGGGCGCCACCGCTTACGTAACCTTGGAGCCCTGCGCGCCGAGCCCCGCCAAGCGCACGCCGCCCTGCGCCCCCCGGCTCATCGAGGCGGAAGTGGCGAGGGTGGTTTTCGGCGTGCGCGATTTCAACCCGAACGTGCGCGGCGCGGGCGTGAAACTGCTGCGTGCCGCGAACATCGAGGTGGCGGAGGGAGTGTGCGCGGAAGAGACGGCTCGTCTCGTCGCGCACTTCAACGCCGCGATGCGCAGCCATCGCCCCTTCGTCACCCTCAAGGCCGGAATGACTCTCGACGGATGCACCGCCACCGCGAAGGGCGAGTCGAAGTGGATCACCTCGAGGGCGCAGCGGGCGGCCGCGCGGAACCTCCGGAGGCTGTTCGACGGCGTCCTCGTCGGCTACGAGACCGCGCTGCAGGATGACCCCATGCTCCTTCCCGAGCCGCGCACGCTCCGGCCGCACGTCCGCGTGGTCCTCGACTCGTACCTGCGGCTGCCCCTCGACTCCCGCCTCGCGAAGTCGGCTCGCCGCCATCCCGTCATCGTGGTGGGCGCCGAGCCCGCGCCCGAGCACCGGCGCCGCGCACTCGAAGCCCGGGGCATCGCCGTGATCACGGTCGCCGGCCGCGCGGGCCGGGTATCGATCGAGGCCGCTTTGGCCGCGCTCTTCGATCGCGGCCTGCGCTCGATCCTCGTCGAGGGCGGTTCGGAGGTCCTGGGCTCGTTCGTCCGCGAACGGCGCTTCGACGAGATGGTGATCTTCCGCGCGCCCCTGATCCTCGGCGGGCGGGGGAGCCGGCCGGTGGTTGGGGGAAGCAATCCCGCGGCCCTTGCCGACGCGGTGCCGATGCGGCGGGCCTCGATCGAGCACTCCCCGACCCTGCGCTACGGCCTCGGGGACCCGCTCATCCTCGAGGTAGAAGTCTACGAGCGCCGGCCCGAAGGAAGGACGGCGCGAAAGCGCCAGGAGACTTAGATCATGTTCACTGGAATCGTCGAAGACATGGGGGAAGTGCTCTCCTGCGAGCCCGAGGGAGACATCTATCGCCTCGCCCTCCGCCCGAACAAGGCCCCCGAGGATCTCGGGGTCGGCGGCTCGGTGGCCGTGAACGGCTGCTGCCTGACTGCCACGAAGATGGAACGGGACGTCCTGCGCTTCGACCTTGCGCGCGAGACCGTGGCGCGGACCCGTTTCGACAAGCGTCTGCGCCCCGGGGCCCTGGTCAACCTGGAGCGCCCGCTCCGCCTGTCCTCGCGCCTCGACGGCCACTTCGTGCAGGGCCACGTGGACGGGGTCGCCACCGTGGCGGTCATCCGGGAGACCGGGTCCGCGAGCGAGATCACGTTCGAACTTCCGGCTGACCTCGTCCGCTACTGCGTCGAGAAGGGCTCGATCGCGATCGACGGCGTCTCCCTGACCTGCGCGCAGGTCAGCGGGCCGCGGGTCAAGGTGGCGGTGATTCCCCATACTCTCGAAGTCACAACCCTCGGCCGGCTGAAGGTCCACGATCTCGTGAATGTCGAGGTCGACATGATCGCGAAGTACGTGGAGAAGCTCCTCGCGAAGTAGCATGCGCCCTCGGGGCCCCTGTGGCCTCGCCAGAACGACAAGGAAGAACCCCGTGGCCTTCGCCTCCATCAAAGACGCCATCGACGACATCCGCGCCGGCCGCATGGTCGTGGTCGTGGACGACGAGGATCGCGAGAACGAGGGCGATCTCACCATCGCCGCGGAAAAGGCGACCACCGAGAACATCAACTTCATGGCCACCCACGGCCGGGGCCTCATCTGCCTTCCCCTGACCGGGCAGAGGCTCGACGAGCTGCGCATTCCCCTGATGGTCCAGGACACCGAGAACTCGGCCAAGTTCGGCACCGCCTTCTGCGTGCCCATCGAGGCCAAGAAGGGCACGACCACGGGAATCTCCGCCTCCGACCGGGCGACCACGGTTCTGGCCGCGGTCGATCCGAAGACGAAGCCGGAAGACCTCGCGCGCCCCGGGCACATGTTCCCCCTGCGCGCCCGTGACGGCGGCGTGCTCGTGCGCGCGGGCCAGACCGAGGCCGCGGTCGATCTCGCCCGCCTCGCCGGTCTCAGGCCCGCGGGCGTCATCTGCGAAATCATGGCGCCCGACGGCACCATGATGCGCGGTCCTCAACTCGAGAAATTCTGCGCCGAGCACGGCATCCGCATGATCACCATTCTCGATCTCATTCAGTACCGGATGAAGAACGAGCGGCTGGTCCGGAAGATGGCGGAGGCGAGCCTTCCGACCCGCGCCGGCGCCTTCCGGATCCACGCCTTCGAGAGCGTCGTCGACGGGGAGCAGCACATCGCGCTGGTTCACGGGGACGTGCGCGACGGCCGACCCGTTCTCGTGCGGGTCCATTCGCAGTGCCTCACCGGGGACATATTCGGGTCGCGGCGATGCGATTGCGGCGAGCAGCTCGACATAGCCCTCGAACGCATCGTGAAGGAGGGCGCAGGTGTTCTGCTCTACCTGCGCCAGGAGGGGCGGGGGATCGGCCTCATTCACAAGATCCGCGCGTACGCTCTTCAGGACGAGGGCCAGGACACGGTGGAGGCGAATGAATCGCTCGGCTTCCAGGCCGACCAGCGCGACTACGGGATCGGCGCGCAGATCCTCTCCGAGCTGGGCGTCCAGAAACTTCGCATGATGACGAACAATCCGCGCAAGTTCGTGGGCCTCGAGGGCTACGGTCTCGAGATCACCGAACGCGTCTCGATCGAGATCGCCCCCACGGACATCTCGAGACGCTATCTAGAGACAAAGAAGAAGAAGCTCGGACACCTGCTGCGCGAGGTCTAGGACCAAGCTCGTGCAGCGTGACGTATCGCCTTACGTCATTGCGAGGCCCAGCCCGTTTCGCTGAGGGCCGAAGCAACCCCGTCGAGCCACTACCAAGCCTCCCGAAGGCGGCGTTAGATGGATCGTGAACGTAGGTCGCGTTTCGATGGCCCGTGAACGTGCGCGTACCTCCGTCCAACGTTCGTGAACGCCGCCGCCGATCGACGACCGTGCGCGTAAGCGTCCCCGTGTCCCGAAGGTCGTGAACCGCAGAACGTCGTCACGAG
>DAORUA010000337.1:0-4502 GCA_035432945.1 Vicinamibacteria bacterium
CATGTCCAGCAAGTGGGCGGCGAACGTCGCCTTCGCCTACAACAACTGGACGGAGACCTATTCGGACTCCAACCGGGTCAACACGAACGGCAACCCCACCAAGCTCGAGACCGGCGCCCTGGTCGACGGCGGCCCGGTGTCGATCTTGTCGGGTGGCTCGGGCAAGGCGAGCTTCTACTCGTCGTTCAAGTGGCAGGTCTACGCCGACGCCATGGTCAACCTTCCGGCCAGCTTCACCCTGTCGACCGCCGTCTTCGGCCGTCAGGGCGGCATCTATCCGACGAACATCACGACCCCGCTCGGAGCAGACGGCTCGACCCGGGTTCTTGCGTCGGCCGTCGATGCCGTTCGCTACGACAATCTGTGGAATCTCGATTTCCGGCTCGCCCGGAACTCCAAGATCGGCCGTGTGACCATCACGCCGTCGCTCGAGCTCTTCAACGCGCTCAACAACGACGTGGTCCTCGGTCGCGCCCGCAACGCAAACTCCGCGACCCTCGGCCGGGTCGAGGAAGTCATCAGCCCGCGGATCCTGCGTATCGGCGCGCGGCTGTCCTTCTAGTATCACCGCGGCGCCGCTGAGCCGCAAAGGCCCCGGCGATCTTCCAAGGATCGCCGGGGCTTTCCTTTTTGTTTCCTCGTCGTGGCCGGTTTGGTTGGAACGTCGTCTAGGTGGCGCAAAAATTGGCGCGCCAGTCTCGGCGGTGGGACGCGCAACCACCGTACCCCGCTTACGCAAGCCGAGGATGGCGCGTCGAGTTCGGTCCGGCCAAGGACCCGGTAGCGCTCCGGTGTCGCTTCGCCTCTGAGCGCTTACCAAGGTAGCCAAGGGCATCCGAAAGCTGCTTGACATCGGATAACAACAGGATATAGCTTGTATCCTCGATGTCCAAAGTAATTGGCGCCCTTGAGATTGCAGCAAATATTGCCATCGTCCTGATCGCCGCTCTTCTAGTCGGCTTGTCTCTGGGCTGGATCGGCCCAGCACGTGCCCCCGGCCAGCCGGCTTGGGTTCAAGTTGGAGACCAGATACTCATCGACGGGGCCGACTGGAAGGATCAGCTTCCACAGGTGGTCGTGGTATTTGGATCCCAGTGTCACTTCTGTCGCGAGGGCGGGGACTTCTACTCGAAGCTACTTGGACTCGCAGATCAGCATGTAATCGGTCTGACCTTCGTTGCCAATAGGGGAGACGCGCACGCCACTCGCTCGGCCCTTAAGGAGATGGGCCTCGGTGTGGCGCTGGTCGCAGAGGCGGACTTCGGAAAGAACAGGTTTTACGGAACACCCATTCTGCTCCTCACAGATGCCACAAAGAAGGTCCGCCAGGTCTGGCGGGGACGTCTGGCTGCGGATGCCGAAGCCGCGGCCCTCGCCGCGATCACCGGCCGAGTGGCCCGGCGACCCATACGTCAATAGACAAGTTGTTGAAAAACGTTCAAGTGTGTCTCAATCCCAATGGAGGTACTTGATGAAGAAGCGGATGACGCGTCTGGCTGTGAGATTCTCTGT
Source organism: Vicinamibacteria bacterium (assembly GCA_035432945.1). Lineage (GTDB taxonomy): Bacteria > Acidobacteriota > Vicinamibacteria > Fen-336 > JAGNNV01 > JAGNNV01. The sequence continues at coordinate 1,513 of DAORUA010000337.1, forward strand.
AGTTGGACTGTTGCTCTCGGGCGCCGTGGCGCAATTGCGAGCTGACCCAGAGGAATGCTTTAACCTGTTCTACGAGTGTCGAGACGACTGCGACTATCAGTTGGCACAAGGCTGGATCACCGAAGGTGAGCACGACACATGTGTCCAGCTCTGCCACCAGTGTTTCCTGCAGTGTTACCGTGGTGGATCCTTTTGTTAGTTCAGACACCGTTGGCCTCCGCTTAGAGGTCCAGCGGTAGCGGTCGCGTTGCCCCCAGAGGATCTTTGCCTGAGCTGGAGCCTGTGTTGGGCGGCCCTGGTGCCGTTCTTCTAGGGCTCTCTGGCCTTGAGCCTGCTTCGGCTCCGCCACTCAAGCACAGATTCAGTGTCGCCCAGTACCTCGAACGCTCGGACCACCGCGGCGTACTCTGCCGGTCCGGCTCTGGCATTCTGCGTGACGATGCCGGCGATGGTCTCCCGGGCTTCCGCGTCCCGGCTCTGCGACCAATACAGGGTGCCGAGGCCGGTACGGCCCTCGATGCTCATGGGATCCAGCTTCAGTTCGATCCTGAACTCCCGCTCCGCCGCGGACGCCTGGTTCAGGCGGGCCAGGCAATCGGCGAGCGATGAATGGATCTTCGGCACCACGAGCGTCCGCTCCGATTCGAGGAGCGCGATGGCCTTCCGGTAGAGCTCGACCGCCCGGGGCAGGTCACCCGACTCCCGGGCCGCGTGGGCCGCGGTGAACGCGGCCATGAAGGGCTGATAGAAGCGGATCTTGTCGCGCGGGTTGGCGCCCGTGGCCTTGTTCACGAAGCTCCGGGACCCGAGATAGCCGAGCGCGCGCAGGCGCTCCTCGGCCTCGGCCGAGGTGTCGCCCCGCGACTCCCCGGCCGCGTCCTTCCGCTGCTCCGCCACATACCGCGCCATCGCCGCCCCCGGCCGGGCCGGGTCCGCGTTGAGGTTCACGGTCTCCCCGGGGTCGGCTTCGAGATCGTAGAGCTCGGGCTTCGGGCCGCCGATGAAGTGCCACCTGCCCTCCACCGCGGACGTGAGCTCGCTCCAGCCCAGATGGATCCGCGGATACCAGGTCTCGGAGTAGGCCGCGCGGGATCCTCCCGAGGATGCCTGCGGCAAGGGCGCGCCGTCGCGCCCGGAAGCAGGCAGCCCGGCCAACTCGAGAAGCGTGGGACCGATGTCGATCAGGCGGACCGTGGACGACGCCTTCGTTCCGCCATTCCTTCCATCCGGCCAGGACACCAGCAGGGGAACGTGGAGAGCCTCGGCGTAGAGGAGAAGACCATGCTCGTCCTCCCCGTGGTCTCCGAGGCCCTCGCCGTGATCCGACGTCACTGCCACCGCGGGACGGCTGACTCCGAGGGCCGCGAGGCCGTCGAGCAGGCCGCCCACGATCTCGTCCGCGGCCGCGACCTCATGGTCGTAAGCGCTCGTGCCGCGCGTGCGGAAACGCTCGGGTGCCGTGTAGGGGGTGTGGGGCTCGTAGATGTGGACGAAGAGGAAGAACGGCTGCGTCGCGCGCGCCTTCACGAAGGCGAGGGCCTGTTCGACGGTGGCGGTCCCGGGCCGCTCCAGGCCCCGGCTCCCGGGGCCCTGCGGGATGGGCTCGTCGAAGACGTCGAAGCCGCGCGCCATCCCGGTCTCGCGGCGCAGCACCGTGGCGGACACGAAGCCCCCGGTGGCGAAGCCGTTCTTCTTGAAGCTCTCGGCGAGTGTCTCGCCCGCGCGCAGTTCGTAGCCGAGATTGTCCCGGACGCCGTGACGCGTAGGGAGGAGGCCGGTCAGCATCGAGCTGTGCGAGGGCAGGGTCAGGGGAGCGTGACTCCACGCGGACGTGAAGGTCACGGCCTTCTTCGCGAGGGCGTCGAGCGCGGGGGTCAGGCCCCGGACGCCCACATGGTCGGCTCGCAGGGTGTCGATCGAGATCAGGACGATGCTCGGCCGCGCCGTAGTCTTCTTCTCCCCGGATTTCGGTCCGCTCCCGCAGGCCGCGCACAAGAGAAAGGCGGCGAGACCGAAGCAGGCGAAGCAGCGGCGCCCGATCAACGGAATCTCGCGTCCTTCGGGTAGCGGGCCCGCGCCCGGGCCGCCCACAGGGAGGCGCCTTCCGCGTCGCCCAGTCCCTGCAGGGTTCCGACCACCGTCGCGTACTCCTCCGCGTGGGCCGCGGGGTTGCCCTCGACCAGGCCGCCGATCACGGAACGCGCCTCCTCGTCCCGGCCCTGGGAGCGCAGGAGCATGGTCAGGCCGACGCGTCCGGAGCGGCTCGAGGGCACGATCTCGATCTCCTTGCGGAACTCCGCCTCCGCCTCGGCCTCGCGCCCCATGCGGGCGAGACAGTCGGCCAGGCTCGAGTGCAGGTTCGCGAAGGTCTGGCCCGAAGTGGAGGCGCTTCGTTCGATGGCGGCCCGGAAGCGCGCTTCGGCGTTCGCGAGATCGCCCCGCCGCACCGCGGCGAGGCCGAGCGCGTAGTGACTCATCGGCCGCGAGGGGTCGGCCGCGAGGCTCTTCTGCGCCGCGGCTTCCGCCTCCGCGAAGCGGCCGAGGCCCAGATCCAGCTCGGCCAGGAACTCGTAAGCCCCGCCCGGATCCTGCTTCGTGGCGATCTCCGCGTGCTGTCGCGCGGCCTCCGCCCGTCCGGCCAGCCGTTCCAGCTTGGCGATGGAGATGTGCGCGGACGATCTTCCCGGGTCGAAGCCGACCACGCGATCGAAGGCGCGCCGCGCCTCGGCCATCCTTCCCGCCTGGAACAGGGTCTGGGCGAGCGTCTCCCATCCGTCGGACATCCGGGGGTTCTCCTTCAGAACCCCTTCGAAGACCCGGATGGCCTCGTCGGTTCGGCCCGCCTGCCGCAGGCTCAAGCCCTCTTCGAACACCGACCACGAGGCAATGTGGTCCTTCGGGTCGGGCAGCGTCTCGCCCGCCTTCGGCGCGGCCCCGGCCGACCCGCCGAGGTAGCCGAGGGAGCGAAGCTTCTCGCGGGTCTGCGCATC
>DAORUA010000338.1:0-4497 GCA_035432945.1 Vicinamibacteria bacterium
TCTCTTAGTACTTGTAGTGATCCGGCTTGTACGGGCCTTCCACCGGAACTCCGATGTACTCCGCCTGCTCCTTGGTGAGCACGGTCAGCTTCACCCCGAGCTTGTCGAGGTGCAGCCGCGCCACTTCCTCGTCCAGCTTCTTCGGGAGCATGTACACCTTGTTCTCGTACTTCGCGTGGTTCTGGTGCAGTTCCATCTGCGCGAGGGTCTGGTTCGTGAAGGACGTCGACATCACGAAGCTCGGGTGGCCGGTGGCGCAGCCGAGGTTCATGAGACGGCCCTCGGCCAGGATCATCACGGAGTGACCATCGGGGAAGACCCACTCGTCGTACTGGGGCTTGATGTTGATGGTCTTGATGCCCTTGGTCTTCTTGAGGCCGGCCATGTCGATCTCGTTGTCGAAGTGGCCGATGTTGCCGACGATCGCCTTGTCCTTCATCTTCGCCATGTGGTCGGCGGTGATGATGTTGAAGTTGCCGGTGGTGGTGATGAAGAGGTCAGCGGTCGCGACGTACTCCTCGAGGGTCTTGACCTCGAAGCCTTCCATGGCCGCCTGCAGCGCGCAGATCGGGTCGATCTCCGTGACAATGACTCGGGCGCCCTGGCCCTTGAGCGCCTGGGCGCAGCCCTTGCCCACTTCGCCGTAACCGCAGACCACCGCGACTTTGCCTGACAGCATGACATCGGTCGCGCGGTTCAGGCCGTCGATGACGGAATGGCGGCAGCCGTAGATGTTGTCGAACTTGTGCTTGGTGGTCGCGTCGTTCACGTTGATGGCCGGGAAGAGCAGGGTCTTCGCCGCTTCCATCTGATAGAGGCGATGGACGCCGGTGGTGGTCTCCTCGGAGACGCCGAGGATGCCCTTCCCGATCTTCGTCCAGATGCCGTTGTTCGTCTTCAGTTCGTTGCGGAGCAGCTCGAGGATGACGCCCCACTCCTCGGGATCGGAGTTCGGGTCGAAGGCCGGGACGCTGCCCGCCTTTTCGAACTCGGTGCCCTTGTGCACAAGCATGGTGGCGTCGCCGCCGTCGTCGACGATGAGGGTCGGGCCGGTGCCATCGGGCCAAATGATGGCTTCACGCGTGCACCACCAGTACTCCTCGAGGGTCTCGCCCTTCCACGCGAACACCGGCGTGCCCTTGGGGTTCGCCGTGGTGCCGCCGGATTCGGGACGGCCCACCACCACGGCCGCGGCCGCGTGGTCCTGGGTGGAGAAGATGTTGCAGGACACCCAGCGCACGTCGGCGCCGAGCTCGACCAGGGTCTCGATCAGGACCGCGGTCTGGACAGTCATGTGGAGGGAGCCCATGACTTTCGCGCCCTTGAGCGGCTTCTGCCTGCCGTAACGCTCGCGGAGCGACATGAGGCCAGGCATTTCCTGCTCGGCGAGGCGGATTTCCTTGCGGCCGAACTCGGCGAGGGAGAGATCCTTGACTTTGAAGGGGAGGCGCGCGGTGGCGGCCTTCTTGTCGACGGCGACAGTGGCGGTCATGAGTGTCCTTTCGGTTTGGGTGTGTGGTGCGTTTGAGATTTGACTGGAGATGAGGACGGAAGGTGAAGGTCGGGGTCCTGGCCTTCGGCGGGCGTGACCGCGGTGGCGAGGAGGAGCGCGGGGCCTTTCGCGTCGGCCTCGGGTGCGAGCGGGCGGCAACTGACGTTCTGGAGACCGCTTTCGGTCAGGAGATCGTGCAGTTCGTTGCGGGAGAAGCCACGCGAGGTCTGGCCCATTTCGATGCGGAACTGTTCGCGGTCGTGGCGAAGCAGGTCGACGACCACCGCGCGGCCGCCGGGCCTGAGGACGCGTGACATCTCGGCGAGGGCGAGGCGCGTGTCCTTCAGGTAACTCAGGGCGAGGACGACGAGGGTTGCATCCACTGACTGATCGGCGAGGGGCAGGGCCTCGAGGCTGCCGGGGCGCAGGTCGACGTTCTTGTGGGCAGCGGTGCGCTTCTTCGCGGCCTTGAGCATGGCCGCCGACTGGTCGATGCCGATGACCTTGTCCACATGCGGCGCGATGCGCGCGGCCAGGATGCCGGAACCGCAGCCAAGATCGGCCACCGTCCAGTTGGAGGGGATGAGACTCAGGAGCGCGGAGTCATTGAAGGAGTTGCCATAAAGCTCGGATCGCAGCCGGTCCCACGTGCCCGCGGCGCCCGCGAAGAACGCGAGCGCTTCCTGGGGACGGCGCGACTCGAGCTGATCGAGCCGAAGCTGGTCCTGCTTCGCGGTGGCCCACTCCTCGGTCTGGTCCTTGGCCACGTGCCAGAGCTTCTTCGCCACCGTGTCCTCGGGGGCGGGCATCCGGTAGATGCGGTTCGTGCCCTCGGCCCGGTTCTTCACCCAGCCCTGGTCGGAGAGGATCTTCAGGTGGCGGCTGACCGTGGACTGCGGAAGCTGGAGGGCGCTCACCAGGTCGGCCACCCCGAGTTCGCGCCGCTCGAGCAGACGAAGCAGACGGAGCCGCGTCGGATCCCCGAGGGACCCGAGCGCGCCCATGAGCGCGTCCAGTGGTTTGCCGATTGCATCCATTCGTTAAGCCGGATGGAAGGATATAGCAAGAGCGCCGAGAACGCAAGGCCGGCCGCCGAAGGCGGCCGTTGCGAGGAGCCAGTCCGTTTCGCAGTGCGACGAAGCAACCCCCTCCGACCACTACCCGTCCCGCGCCTCGTGCCCACGCGGGCTGGTAGTGGCTCGAGGGGGTTGCTTCGTCGCGACGCAGAACGAACTGGCTCCTCGCAATGACGACCCCTTACGGGTTCGTCACCGGACGTCCGGCCGCGCGGCGGCCGATCTCGATGGTCTTGAAGCCGGGCTCGCCCCAGTTGATGACGAAGACGCTGAAGCCCTGCTGCATCCGCATCTCGATGTCCTCGGCGCGCGCCGGATAGCCGCAGGCCACCTTGAACTCCTTGCAGGCGGCGAGGACCTGCTGGATCGCGGCCTCCCAGGTCACGGTGTCGACCACCCGCTCGCCCTTGTCGTTCGTGGAAGTGAACACGCCGCGCAGGGTGCCGGCGCCCGGGAAGAGAACGCTAATCCCCTTCACCGCCGCAATCTCGCGAATATGGGCGAGGCCCTCCTTGCTCTCGACGATGGTCCAGTTCATCAGCTCGCCCTTCGGGTTGAGCGGCCAGAGATCGGCTTTCTCGCGGTACTCCTTCTCGGTCATGGCCCAGAACGCGGGTGCGCTGCCCACGCTGTCGCCGCGCGTGCCGCCGCTCTTCCGGTAGCGCATGGCGGAAAGACCCGTCTTCACCTCGGCGGCGGTCTCGACCCCCACGAAGACCACGCCGCTCACCCCAAGGTCGAGTTGGCGGCCGATGCGTTCGACCGCCTTCACCGGATCGGGGGCGATCTCGGTCATCTTCACGACCAGGGGATGGGTCAGGCGCAGGGCCGGCGTCTTCGCGACCACGCCGGCTTCGCTCATCGCCTTCGTGAACGTTACGAATTCCGGATACGCCTTCTCGAAGTCGCCTTCCATGCTGCCATCGAAGATGTAGTCGGTCGACTTGTAGGCGACCGCGGCCCTCGCGAGTTCCAGCGGAGTCTTCGGGGGGACCGGCGAGGGCGCCGTCGCGCCAGGGGGACCGAATCGCCGGTTGCTCGGGGCGTACAGGCCGAAGACGGGCTTGCCCTGCTCGAGGAGATCGATCACCGGATTGTGGTGTTTGCGGATCTCGGCGGGGGCGACGGGGGTCTGGGCGGCAACGAGGGCGGCGGAGCCGAGCGCGCTCAGGCAGGCCACGGCGGAAACAAGTCTCGAATGCATGGTCTCTCCAGGGAAGCCGCCCGACAGGGGAGGGAGCATACGCGATCAAAAACATGGACTTCGGAACTTTGACCTCGCTCCCGCCGTACCCATGGCAACGGGAGACCTTTCGATGAACTTCAAGCAAGACGTGGTTTTGAGCCTGCGGCGGCTGCGCAAGGACCTCGGGTTCACCGGCATCGCGGTCGCGATCCTGGCCCTTGGCATCGGCGTGAACACCGCGATCTTCTCGCTGGTGAACGTCATCCTCCTGCGGCCCATCACCGGCGTTTCCGCCGACCGGATCGTCGGACTCTTCCAGAAGGACGAGACCCGGCCCGACTCCTACCGCTCGTTCTCCTACCCCGACTACAAGGACATCCGCGAAGGCAACGAGATCTTCGAAAGCGTCATGGCCCACAACTTCGCCATGGTGGGCCTCACCGAGGGCGAGGTGACCCGCCGGGTCTTCGCGGACGTGGTCTCGTCGAACTACTTCCAGACCCTCGGCGTGCGCCTTCTTCGCGGCCGCGCTTTCTCGGCGGATGAGGAGACCCCCGGCCACGAAACTCCGGTGGCCATTCTCGGCTATGGCCTGTGGAAGAAGATGGGGCAGAGCGAGAGCGCCGTCGGCAGCCAGATCAAAGTGAATGCGAAGAGCTTCACCGTGGTGGGCATCGCCCCCGACGGCTTCAGCGGCACCATGGCCCTCGCGGCACCCGAGCTGTGGCTGCCCCTCAGCGTCT
>DAORUA010000339.1:0-4453 GCA_035432945.1 Vicinamibacteria bacterium
TCTTGACCACCCCGAACAGCACCATGATCCCGAGCGCCGAGTAGATGTTGATCGATTGATTGAAGATCACGATCGCGAGCAGGGCGAAGGGGATGGTCATGGGCAGGGCCATGAGGATGGTGATCGGATGCAGCCAGCTCTCGAACTGCGCGGCGAGCACGAGGTACATGAAGATGCCCGAGAGGATGAAGGCCATCAGGAACGCGATGGCCGCCCGGCCCTGTTCCTTCGAGCGGCCGGTCAGGCCGTACGAATACCCGGTGGGCATCTTCAGTTCCGCGGCCGCGGCATTGAGCGCCTGAATGGCGGCCTGCTCGGAGTGGCCAGGCGAGATGTTCGCGGTGATCAGGACCTGGCGTGTCCGGCCGATCCGGTTCACCACCGCCGGCCCCTTCGACTCCTCGAGGCGCACCAGGTCGCCCAGACGCACCGAGCCCAGGCGCGCCGAGGGGACCCGGGTCTCCGCGATGGCGGCCGGCGAGGCCCGATCGATGCCCTCCGCCCGGATCCACACATCGTAACGCTCGCCGTTCTCGTAGTAGTCGGTCACCTTGACCCCGCCGACCATGGCGTTGAGCGTGGACGCGATGTCGATCACGTTGACCCCGAGGTCCGCGGCCTTCTCACGGTCGATCACCACGCCGAGTTCCGGCTTGCCCGTGACGAGATCGGTGTCGGCATCCACCACGCCCGGGATCTTCTTCAGCTCCGTGAGCAGGGAGGCCGAGTACTCCTCGAGTTTCGCGAGGTCGGGGCCGCCGACCCAGAACTGGATGGTGGCGTTGCTGCCCGAGCCGATCACGTTCACCAGGGAGACCGCGGTGCGGATCTTCAACTCCTGGTACTGGGGCAGGATCCCGGTGCGCACCTGGTTCTGGACGGCGAAGATGCTCACAGTGCGGGACTCGAGGGGCTTCATCTTCACGTAGATGCTGCCGTAGTTCTGGGTGCGCAGCGGGTCGGCCCCCAGGGTGGTGAGTGTGGCCTCGACACCCTCGAGGGCGCGGACCTGTTTCCCGATCGATTCCAGAAGCGCCTTGGAGGAGTCGAGCGACCAGCCTTCGGGCGCTCTCACCAGCACCTCGAACTGACCCTCGTCGTCGGTGGGCAGGAAGTTCTTGTTGGCGATGCGAGCGAGCGGCACGCTCGACGCCACGGTCAGGGCGATGATCACGAGCATGGCCATGCGATGCCCCATGGCCCAGCGCAGCAGGGTCATGTAGAACCACTCGATCCGCCCGTAGACGCCGGGAGCGTGCTCGTTGAGAGCGTGCACGGGAACCACGACATCGTCGCCCTTGGGAACCCGCAGCCAGCGCGAGCACAGCATGGGGGTGATGGTGAAGGCCACGATCAGGGAGATGAAGATCGCGAAGCTCATGGTGATGCCGAAGCTGCCCATGAACCGGCCCACGATCCCGCCCATGAAGCCGATGGGCAGGAAGACCGCGATGAGAGACATGGTGGTGGCGAGGACGGCGAGACCGATCTCGCGCGTGCCCTGGATCGCGGCTTCCTTCGGAGGCATGCGCTTGTCCTCGAGCAGCCGGAAGATGTTCTCGATCACGATGACCGCGTCGTCGATGACGATGCCCACCACCAGGGTGAGGGCGAGCAGGGTGATGGTGTTGAGGGTGTAGCCCATGTACCAGATCGCGGCGAAGGCGCTGATGATGGAGGCGGGAATCGAGAGTGCTGCGATCAGGGTGGGGCGGGAGCGCTTCAGGAACAGCCACACCACGCCCGCGGCGAGGATCGACCCCAGGATCAGGTGCTCCATGACCGTGGCGATCGCGGTAATGACGAACTGGGCCTGGTCGCGGGCGTAGTCGATCTTCCAGCCCTTCGGCAGCCGGGCGCGGAGCGCCTCCACGCGTTCCTTCACCGCCGCCACCGTCTTCACCGTGTTGGCGCCGGACTGCTTGCGGATGAGCAGGGTGACCGCGGGCTCGCCATTCCACAGCGCGGTCGACACCGGGTCTTCCTCGCCGTCCTCGATCCGCGCCACGTCCTTGAGCCGCACGGGAACACCGTTCCGGTTCGCCACCACCATCTCGCCGAACTGGTCGAGCGAGGTCACGCGGCCATAGGTGCGCAGGGACAGGTCCCGCGCGCCTTGTTCCACCTTGCCGCCCGGGAGTTGCAGGTTCTGAGACTGGATCGCCTGGACCACCTGGGCCGCGGGCAAGCCGAGGCTTGCGAGCGCTCCCGCGTTCGCCACCACCCTCACCTGGCGCGCGCGTCCGCCGATGACGGTGGCCTGGCCGACCCCGGCCACGGTGCCGAGATTGCGCTTCAGCGTCTTGTCGGCGAACTCGGTGAGGTCGCGCAGCGAGGCCTCCCCGGAGAGGATGACCGCGATGACCGGAGTCGCATCGGCCGCGATCTTCTCGACCACCGGCGGGTCGATCCCGCGGGGCAGGGTGAAAGTGGCGCCGTCGATGCGCTCGCGCACCTCCTGGCCGCCCACGTTGCCGTCCTTCTCGAGATTGAAGCCGACCGTGACCACGGAGAAGCCGTCGGAAGAGAACGAGCGCAACTCGTCGACCCCCGAGATCGAACTGATCGCCTCTTCGAGTTTCTCGGAGACGTCGGTTTCCATCTCCTGGGGAGCCGCGCCCGGCATGCGCGTGGTGATGGTGACAAAGGGGAAATCGATATTCGGAAAGCGGTCGACCCCGAGAGTGGTGTAGCCGAAAGCGCCGACGACCACCAGAGCCAGGACCAGGACGGTCGCGAAGACCGGCCGTTCTATACAGATTTCAGCGAGCTTTTGCATGTCCGATTACTTTCCGGTCAGGACACGGACGCGAGCGAAGAGGCCGGGCCGCAGTTTCAGGTCGCTGTTCGGGAAACGGGCTTCGGCAAGGAACGTGCGCGTGGCGGGATCGATGGCGCCGCCCGCCACCGAGATGACGCCGCGGAACCTTTCTCCCGGATAGGCGTCGACCTCGGCCTCGACTCCCTGGCCCTTGCGGACGAGGGTGAGGTCGGTCTCGCGCACCCGGAACCGGAGTTTGAGCGGAGCGAGCTGCACGATCACGAACGCCGGCGTCGCCTCGGCCAGGCGCTCGCCCACATCGATGCGACGCTGCTCGATCACGCCGCGGAAGGGCGACTTGAGCACGGCGTCGCTCCGACGCGTCTGGGCGAGACCAAGGCGGGCGTTTGCGCCGTCAAGCCCCGCCTTCGCCTGCTCGTAGATGCTCTTTGAGCGGAGGTTCGCGGCCTCCGACACCGAACCCTTGGCGACGAGGTCGGCCTTCCGCTTCGCGTCGCGCTCGGCTTCGTTCAGGGCGGCCTGGGCCCGCGCCACCTCGGCTTCCGCCTGCTTCACGTCGAGATCGAGGTACTCGGTCTCGAGTTCGAGCAGGACCGACCCCGCCTCGACGAGCGCGCCCTCGTCGACCGCCACCGACTTCACCCGGCCGCCGATGCGGGGCGTCACTTCGGAGCGCTGCGATGAGACGAACTCGCCCGAGTAGCGCGCGGAGAGCGCCGCCGAGTCCTGGCCGGCCTTCGTCACCGCGGCCGCGAGTTCCCGAACATCGCCGGGCAGTCCCTTGGCCGGCGGAGATCCCGCGGGGGGCGCCTGCGCGAGGGCCGCCTGAGTGAACAGCGAAAGGACGGCGGCGGCGAGCGTACGCGGGGTCATGTGGGTCCTCATCTGAAATTCTCCAGGGCGGCATCGGCGAGCGAACCCGCGGCCAGCCAGGCCGTGGCCTCGCCTCTCAGGACCGCGAACTTCGCCTCGATCAGGGAGCGCCGTGCTTCGGAGAGCGCCGATTCCGCCGCCTGGAGGTCGAGTGCGGTCGCTTCCCGCTGGTCGTAGAGATCGCGCGCCTCGGCATACTCGGCCTCGGCCGCCTTCACCTGGTCGTCGGCCAGCGTCTTCGCGCGGCGCGCCGCCTCGAGCACGGCCAGGGCCTGGCGGATGTCCTCGGTGGCCTGACGCTTCGCTTCCGCGAGCGTCACCTCGGCCTGATGCTGGCGGGCGGCGGCGATGCGGATCTTCGCCCCCACTTCCCCACCCTGGAAGATGGGTACGGTGAAGCGCAGGGCGGCGTAGCCGTAGCCGTCCGAGGGGAACGAGGACTTCTGCTTCAGGTAGCCGAGGTCCGCGGTGACCACCGGGAAGTACGCGCCCCGCTGCTTCAGAACCTCGAGATCGGCGATGCGGACGCTGGTCTCGGCCTGCTTGATCTCCGCGCGATCGAGAGCCAGCTTGTCGAGGATTTCCACCGCGGGAACGGGGATGCCGATCTCGGTGGTGGTATCGAGCGCGCCGAGCTCGGCGTCCCCGCCATCGATGGCGAGCACGGTGCGAAGACGCGACCGTGCCTGGATCCCATCGGCCTCGGCGATGGCCACGCGCCGCAACGCTCCCTTGTAGGCGGTTTCCGCGCGAAGGACGTCGACCCGGGTGACCTCCCCGGCGTCGAAGAGCGACTGG
>DAORUA010000340.1:0-4439 GCA_035432945.1 Vicinamibacteria bacterium
CGTGGTCGGCTTCAACGTGCGGCCGGAGCGCAAGGCCGCGGAGTTCGCCGAGCGGGACAACATCGAAGTCCGGCTGTACACCATCATCTACGACGTGGTGGACGATCTGACCAAGGCTCTCGAAGGCCGCCTCGCTCCCGCGTTCAAGGAAGTGGTGCTCGGCCAGGCCAAGGTGCAGGAGACCTTCAAGATCTCGAAGATCGGCACCATCGCGGGCTCGATCGTCACCGAGGGCAAGGTCACGCGCCAGGCCAGCGTTCGCCTGCTTCGCGACAACATCGTCATCCATACCGGCAAGGTGGCCTCGCTCAAGCGGCACAAGGACGACGCGTCCGAAGTCCGCGCGGGCACGGAGTGCGGCATCGGCATCGTCGACTTCAACGACGTGAAGCCGGGCGACATCATCGAGTTCTTCGTCATGGAGAAGTACAGGGAGACCCTGTAGGCCATTCGCCTCGCGGGTTGTCGGACCTAAGATGAGTCGATGGTGATCGGGCTTCTCGAGATCGAGTTGCATCTGCCCGAGGCGCAGAGTCTCAAGGACAAGCGCCAGCCCCTGCGTTCCATCCTGGCCAGGGTGCGGCAGAACCACAACGTGTCCGTCGCCGAGGTGGCTCACCACGACGAGTGGCAGCGGGCGGGGCTCGCGGTGGTGGGCGTCAACACCGAGCGCGTCCCCCTGGAACGAACGCTCGACGAGATCGTGCGGGTCATAGAGGAGACTCCGGGCGTGGTTTGCGCAGGAGAACAAAGACAATGGCTGTGAATCATCGGAAGTCCCGGGTCGCCGACGGGGTCAGAGATGAAGTCGCGATGATCATCGCGCGGGAGATCCGCGACCCGCGCCTCGGGTTCGTGACCGTGATCCGCGTGGAGATGCCGGTCGACCAGTCGGTCGCGAAGATCTACGTGTCTCCGATGGGGGACGCCAAGGTCCAGCTCGAGTCGATGCGGGCCCTCCATCACTCGCGCGGCTTCGTGCGGAAGCTCCTTTCCCAGCGCATGCGGACGCGCACGGTGCCCGAGATCATGTTCGTCCAGGACAAGGGCCTCGACAATGCCGAGCGGGTGAGCGAGATCATGGCCGGATGGAAGGCGGACGAAGCGGCGGCCGCGAAGGAGACCGAGGCTCCGTCCGCGGGCGAATCCGAAGCGCCTCCAGGTGAGGACCACTGAGTGGGGTCCGTCTGAACAAGCCGCGATCGAAACCGGACTCCGGCATCGATGGCCTCCTCGTGGTGGACAAGCCGGAGGGACTCACCTCCCACGACGTGGTGGCGCGGGTGCGCCGGATCGCGGGCACGCGGCGGGTGGGCCACACCGGCACCCTCGACCCGATGGCGACCGGGGTCCTGGTGCTCTGCCTCGGGAAGGCCACGAGGCTCATTCCCTACATCGAGGAGATGGGGGGCGTGGACGCCAAGGAATACGAGGCCCAGATCCGTTTCGGCTTCGAGATGACCACGGACGACGCGGAGGGTGAGCCGAGGGGCGAAGCGGCGTCCTTCGCGGCCCTGACCGCGGCGGACGTCGCGGCGGCGCTCGCGGTCTTCGTGGGAGAGATCGACCAGATCCCTCCCGCGTTCTCCGCCAAGAAAGTGGCGGGGGAGCGCGCGTACGCGATGGCGCGCCGCGGCGAGGACGTGGACCTCAAACCCGTGCGCGTCCACGTGGGGAGCGCCGAACTCCTCGGCCTGGAAGGCGACATCGCGCGCGTGCGCTTCGCCTGTTCGCGGGGGACCTACATCCGTGCCCTGGCCCGCGACCTGGGCCGGGCGCTCGGAGCGGGCGCGCACCTCGTGTCCCTGCGGCGGACCCGCTCCGGGGTCGCCGGGTTGAGCCGGGCCGTCCGCCTCGACGATCTCACCCCGGACGCGCTCGGCGCGGCCCTGATTCCGATGATGGCCGTGCTCGAAACCTGGCCGAGCGTCACCGCCGGAGATTCCGAAGCCGCGGACCTCCGCCTCGGGAGGGCGGTCAACCTGGCCAGGGTGCGGGACACCGCCGGCGCCCGGGTCCGCATCTGCGACCGCGAGGGGCGTCTTCTGGCCCTCGCCAGTTCCGATGGCTCGAGGATGCAGCCTTTCTGTGTGTTTTGAGCCGATCGAAGCTTTCACCCTGTGATAAGCTTCCGAGTTCCAAACGAAGATAAATCACGCTGTAAGAACAACAAAGCAGGCTCGGAGGAGCAAAAAGAGTCGTGAGCCTTACCAAGGAAAAGAAGACAACCCTCATCGAGGGAAACCGCGCGCACACCAAGGACACCGGGTCTCCCGAAGTCCAGGTGGCGCTTCTATCAGAGCGCATCGGCCAGCTGACCGAGCATCTCAAGACGCACGCGAAGGATCATCACTCGCGCCGCGGCCTTCTGATGATGGTCGGACATCGTCGTCGTCTCCTCGACTACCTCAAGTCGAAGACGCCCTCTCGCTACCAGTCTCTGATCGTCAAGCTCGGACTGCGCAAGTAGTCAGGCGTCGCAGAAGGCCCGCGTTTCGTTCCCGGCGGGCCGCCGGTTCCGGAGCGTCCGTTTCCCTGCCGTCCTTGGGGGCAAAGGGGTGTTCCGGTCCGGCTTTCTTCTGCGAGACCGGCGGTCGCCGCCCTTAGAAACTCACGATCCTCCTAAACAGCCTCGCCGCTGGAGAAAAGCACATGGCCATGAAACGGTATGAGATCCAGGTCGGCCGCGCGCCGATCACCATTGAAACGGGCCGGATGGCCAAGCAGGCCGACGGCGCCACCCTGGTGCGCATGGGCGACACCGTGGTCTTCGTGGCCGCGGGCGCCGCGAAGGAGCCGAAGCCGGGAATCGACTTCCTCCCCCTGACCGTCGACTACCGCGAGAACAACTTCGCCGCGGGCAAGATCCCCGGCGGTTTCTTCAAGCGCGAGGGCCGGCAGAACGAGAAGGAGATCCTCACCTGCCGACTCATCGACCGCCCCATGCGGCCGCTCTTCCCCGAGGGCTGGGGCTGCGAGACCCAGATCAGCGCGCTGCTGTGGTCGGCCGATCTCGAGAACGAATCGGACACCCTGGCCCTGATCGGGGCCTCGGCCTCGCTGTGCATCTCCGACATTCCCTTCGACACGCCGGTGGGCGCGGTCCGGGTGGGCTTCTGGGACGGCCAGTGCCACATCAACCCGACCAGCACGGACATGAAGACGAGGAGCGAGTTGAACCTCCTCGTCGCCGGCACCGAGAAGGCTATCTGCATGGTCGAGTCGAGCGCCCGTGAACTCTCCGAAGACGACATGGTCCGGGCCCTCGTGGCCGGCCATGATGCGATCAAGGTGATCTGCGCGGTTCAGCGCCAGATGATGGCCGAAGTCGGCAAGGTGAAGCGCCCGGCCCCGAAGAAGGAAATCGACCACGCCCTCGCCCACGAGATCGCGTCCGCCCTCGAACCGGCTCTCTACGAGGCCATGCAGAAGCGCGACAAGCTCGAGATGTACGCGAAGATGGACGCGGTCAAGAAGGCCTACGTCGCGACCATCCCCGAGGACCAGGTCGCCAAGAAGGCGCTCGTGTCCACGGTCTACGACCAGCTTCGCGAGCACATCCTCCGCCGCGAGATCCTGGAGCGGGGCCGTCGCCTCGACGGGCGCCGCTTCGACGAGATCCGTCCGATCGCCTCGGAGGTCACGGTCCTTCCGCGCACCCACGGCTCGGCCCTCTTCACCCGCGGCGAAACCCAGGCCCTGGTCACCGCCACCCTCGGGACCAGCGAAGACGCGCAGATCATCGACACCGTTCAGGAACTCGAATACAAGAAGCGCTTCATGCTTCACTACAACTTCCCGTCGTTCTCGGTCGGGGAGGTGAGGCCGAACCGCGGCCCGGGCCGGCGTGAGATCGGGCACGGCGCCCTCGCCGAGCGCGCGCTTCGCGAGATGCTCCCGTCGGAGGAGGATTTCCCCTACACCATCCGGATCGTGTCGGACATCCTCGAATCGAACGGGTCCTCCTCGATGGCGTCGATCTGCGGCGGAACCCTGGCCATGATGGACGCGGGCGTGCCCCTCAAGGCGCCGGTGGCCGGCGTCGCCATGGGCCTCGTCTCGAACGGCGAGAAGTACGTCGTCCTCTCCGACATCGCGGGCGAGGAAGATCACTACGGCGACATGGACTTCAAGGTCGCGGGCACCGCGAAGGGCCTCACCGCCCTTCAGATGGACATCAAGATCGACGGCCTCAACGCGGAGCTGATGGCGAAGGCCCTGGCTCAGGCGAAGGAAGGCCGCCTGCACATCCTCGGCAAGATGGCCGAGACCCTCACCACGCACCGCGCGGAGATGAGCGTCTACGCGCCTCGCATCATCACGGTGAGGATCCCGGTCGACAAGATCCGCGACGTCATCGGACCCGGCGGCAAGATGATCCGCTCCATCACCGAGCGGACGGGCTGCAAGATCGAGATCGAGGATGACGGCCGCGTGCT
>DAORUA010000341.1:0-4414 GCA_035432945.1 Vicinamibacteria bacterium
GAGGCGGTGATCGGCGTGTTCGGCATGAAGGACTCGCTGCGAGGCTTCCGGATCACCAAGGCGCCCAGCGCGCTTCGGCACTTCACGGCTCTCTTCGAGCCCCTTCCGGCGTAGGCGAGGAACGGCGCGTGACCCACCTCAAAATGCGCTGGGAATGGCCGCTTCGCGGTAACCTTGGGACCCTATGCAGCTAGTCCTTCTGCGCCACGGGGAGAGCGACTGGAACCTTCAGAACCGTTTCACCGGCTGGACCGACGTCGACCTGTCGGCCAAGGGTGAGAAGGAAGCGCACGAGGGCGGCAAGCTCCTGCGCGACGAGGGCTTCGTTTTCGATCTCGCCTACACCTCGGTCCTGAAGCGGGCGATTAGGACTCTCAACATCGTCCTCGATGAGATGGACCTCGCCTGGATCCCGGTCGAGAAGACCTGGCGCCTCAACGAGCGCCACTACGGCGACCTGCAGGGGCTCAACAAAGAAGAGACCGCGAAGAAGTTCGGCGACGCGCAGGTGAAAGCCTGGCGGCGGAGCTTCGCCACTCCGCCTCCGGCGCTCGATCCCAAGGACGAGCGTTCGGCCCACAAGGATCCTCGTTACGCGTCGCTCCGTCCGGAGGAAATCCCGGCCTGCGAGTCGCTCAAGGACACCATCACCCGGATGATGCCCTGCTGGAACAACCAGATCGCGCCCAGCCTGCGGGCGGGGAAGCGGCTGATCGTGGCCGCCCACGGCAATTCGCTTCGCGCGCTCGTGATGCACCTCGACGGCATGACCGAGACCGAGATCCTCGAATTCAACATCCCCACCGGCGTGCCTCTCGTCTACGAGCTGGACCAGGATCTGAATTCCCTGGGCCGGCGGTACCTCGGCGACGCGGCGGCGGTGGCGGCCCGGGCCGCGGCGGTGGCCGCTCAAGGCGCTTCGAAGAAATAACCAGGAGCCAGAAGAACCGTCATGATGCGCAAGGCGCTGTTGTGGGCCTCCGAGAACAAGACTCTCCGAGGGACCTTCCCCAGGTACAAGTTCGCGCAGGCCGCGGTGCGGAAGTTCATGCCCGGCGAGAAGATCGAAGACGCGCTGCGCGAGGCGAAGCGGCTCAACGAGATGGGTGCGGGGATTCTCCTGACCCGGCTGGGCGAGAACGTCCTCGACAAGGCGGCGGCGCAGGAAGTGGCGGATCACTACTCGCAGGTCTTCACCACCCTCGCGAACAGCAAGCTGCGCGCCGAGATCTCGGTGAAGCCCACCCAGCTCGGCCTGGATCTGCCCGGCGGGCTCGACCTGTGCAACTCCCACATGGACCGGCTCTGCGCCGATGCCCTCAAGACCAACAACGTCCTGTGGATCGACATCGAAAGCTCGAAGTACACCGACGTCACTCTCGATATCTATCGCCGGGCGAAGGCGAAGTTCCCGAACGTTGGGCTGGCCCTGCAGGCGTATCTCTACCGCACCATGAAGGACATGGAGTCGCTCCTGTCCCTGAAGCCCATCATCCGGCTGGTGAAGGGCGCGTATCTCGAACCGGAATCGGTCGCCTACCCGAAGAAGAGCGATGTCGACGAGAACTTCTACAACCTCGGTGTCCGCCTGATGAAGGCAGACGCGGTGGGCGCGGGCGCGCGCGTCGTCTTCGGAACCCACGACTCCGTCCTCCATGCCCGCCTTGCCAAGGCCGCGGAAGCCGCCCATCTGACCAGGGATCAGTACGAGTTCCACATGCTGTACGGGATTCGGAACGAGGAGCAGAAGCGCCTCATCGAGGCCGGGCACAAGGTCTTCGTGCTCATCAGCTACGGCGAGTACTGGTTCCCCTGGTACATGCGCCGCCTGGCCGAACGTCCCGCGAACGTCTGGTTCGTGGTCAAGACGATGTTCCAGGCCTGAGGCCGTCTTGAGCGCGGCCGACGTCCGCCAGACCCTGGCCGTCTATGCGGCCGCCGAGCCAACCCTTCGCCTGCTCGTGTTCCTCGGCTCGTCATCGCGCGGCGACGCGGGGGGATCGGCCGACTTCGAGATCGGCTACATCGCCGATGCAGGCTTCGATGCGCGCACCTTCCAGCAGCTCGCGGCTTCCGTGCTCGATCTCGAGAAGATCGCGATCGCCAATCTCCTGCGCTCTCCGACCACCGCCTTTCGCGCGGCCCGGGAGGGGGCATTGGCGTACGAGCGCGTGCCCAATACGTTCAACGAGTTCAGGGAGCGCACGATCCACAACTGGTGCGAGCTGGCCCCGGTGCTGAACGCGGTCTACGACCGCATCGAGGGGCTCTCGCCCTCCATGGGGCCCAGATGAAGGCGGTCGACCCGGAGTTGATGCGCGAGCGGTCGCGCGTGCTCGAGGGCCACCTCGGCCGGATCGAAGCCGCGCTTCCCGCCGATGCTCTCGCCTTCAAGCGCGGCACGGATACGGCCGACGTGGTGTCGCTCCATCTCCTCTTCGGCACCCAGGTGGTTCTCGACCTCGCCGTCTTCTGCTGCATCCACTTCGGTCTCCAGGCCCCGGCGAGCTACGGCGACGCGGTGGCCCTGCTCGCCCATGATGGGCGCATCTCCGACCCGCTGGCCGAGCGGCTGGAGAAGGCCGCCAACTTCCGCGATGCCTTCGTGCACGCCTTCGACGATATCGACGCCGCCTCGATCCACCGCGCGGCGCGAGCCCTGCCCGACGACCTGCGGATGTTCATGGCCGAGATCTCGGGGCACGTGGGAGAGTAGGGACACCGCCCGAGTTTGCGAGAATGAGGGGATGAACGGCCCGGCCGCTCCCGTCGCATCGTTCCTGGTCTACGAAGGGTTTCTCGTGCTTCCCATCGGGGTGACGCTTCTTCTGTGGCTCTTTCACCGGAGGGCCCGGGTGCGGATGCGTGGCGGTCCCTCGGCTCTGAGCTTCGGGGTCGGGATGTTCCTATGGCTCTGGGCCACCGGCGGCCTCGGCCTCTCGGGCATTCTCGGGCGATCCGACCTCCGTCCGCCCCCCGTCGCGATCCTCGCATTCCTGACTCTTCTACTCGCGTCCTACGTCGGGCTGTCGCGCGTAGGCGCGGCCCTCGCTACTCTGCCCCTGAGCTGGCTCGTGGCCCTGAACGCGTTCCGGTTTCCGCTGGAACTGCTGATGCACCAGGCCGCGGTCGAGGGAGTGATGCCGAAGCAGATGTCGTACGCGGGCTGGAACTTCGACATCCTGACCGGGGTGAGCGCGATCCTCCTGGCCCCCGCGATCGCCGTGGGTCGCGTGCCGCGCTGGGTGCTCGGCCTTTGGAACGCCCTCGGTGCTTTGCTCCTGCTCAACATCGTGCTGGTGGCGGGCGCATCGACGCCGCTGTTCCGCGCGTTCGGAAAGGCGCCCGGGAAGCTGAACACGTTCGTCGCCTTCTTTCCCTACGTCTGGCTCCCGACCGTGCTCGTGGCCACGGCCATGGTGCTGCACATCGTGATCGCCCGCGCCTTGTGCGCCCGGCCCCAAGACGCCCCTTGAGCGCGCCCCTCCTCATCGCGGGCGGAGGCATCGGCGGCCTCACCCTCGCCGCCCTGCTCAAGCGCCGCGGGCGGGACTGCCTGGTCCTGGAGCGCGCGCACCGGTTCGCCCCGGTGGGAGCGGGGATCGTCATCCAGCCGAACGCGACCCGGGCGCTTCGCATCGGCGGCATCGAGGAGGCGGTGCTGAGGCGGGGGGCGGCCATGCAGCGGATGCAGATTCGCGAGCATCGTGGCCGCGTCCTCTCCTCGGTCGAGGCCGGAAGCTTCGCGGCCGCCTTTTCCGCGGGCGTCGTGGGCTTTCACCGGGCCACGCTGCACGGGGCCCTGCTCGATCTGGTCGACCCCTCGTCGCTCCGACTCGACGCGGCGGTGCGCTCGTGCGGCGAGACCGCCTCGGGGGTCTTCGTCGAACTGGAGACCGGCGAGCGGATCGAGGGTTCGGCCCTGGTCGGCGCCGATGGCCTGCGCTCCGCGGTGCGCCGCCTCATCGTGAAGGACGGCGAGCCGGTGTACTCGGGCTACACGAGCTGGCGCGGCGTCACCGATCGGGGCTCGCTCTGGCCCGCGGGACAGATGAGCGAGAGCTGGGGCGCGGGCGCGCGGTTCGGCCTGGTGGCGATCGACGGCGACCGCCTGTACTGGTTCGCGACCGCGAACGTTCCCCCGGGGGGCCAAGATCGCAGCCGGGCCGATCTGCTCGCGCGATTCGGCGGCTGGCACGAGCCCATCCGCGCGGTCATCGAGAGCACGCCGGAGGACGCCATCCTTCGCACCGACATTTCCGACCGGGACCCTATCGGGCGCTGGAGCGAAGGCCGCATGACCCTGCTGGGCGATGCCGCGCATGCCATGACTCCGAACCTGGGCCAGGGTGGGTGCCAGGCCATCGAAGACGCGGTGGTCCTCGACCTGTGCCTCTCCGCGACCGACGACTGC
>DAORUA010000342.1:0-4407 GCA_035432945.1 Vicinamibacteria bacterium
ACCGCGGACGGCCGGTTCCACCTGTGCCTGCTCAACGACGACGAGATGGACGTGAAGAAGGCCATTCGCAGCGGCGGGGGAATCGAGGCGGTGGCCGCGATCCTCGGAAAGGCGGTGGCGAGCAAGCCCACCGGACATCGTCTCGATGAAGGCCTGTCCACCGAGGACCGGTCCATGTTCCAGATCGGCGGATAGTTGACCGACCCAGGAGCGCGGCGGCCCGAGATCGAGTTCCTCGAGGCGGACTTCGCTCAGGTCCTCGATGCCTCGCCCCTGAGCGTCATTGTCGTGCAGGCGGGCGGCCTCGTCTATGCGAACGCTCGCGCTCTGCGCAACCTTGGCTGGTCTCTCGATGAGGCCGTGGGCCGGGACCCGTCCGAGGTCTTCACCGATCCCGCCATGCGCGAGCGCGCGCGAGAGAGATCGCGCCGCGCCGAGGCGGGGGAGCCCCAGCCGCCGCTCGTGTACCAGGCCCGCCGCGGGGATGGGAAGCCCATCTGGGTCCGGGTCGAGTCGACCCCGTGCGTGTTCAGGGGCAAGCCCGCTTCCATCGCCATTGCCCAGGACGTGACCGACGAGGTCGCGGCGAACCTCGCCCTGCGCGACAGCGAGGAGCGGTATCGGCGCCTCTTCGAGGACTCGCCCCTTCCCATGGTGATCAGCCGGGACGCGCAACTCCTCCTCGCGAATCCGGCCTTCGCGCGTCTCGCCGGCGCGCCCTCCGCGGAGAGCCTGACCGGCCGGTCGCTTCTGGAGGTCGGCGATCCCGAGCGGCGGGCGGCCACCATCGACCGGCTGGCCGCGGTGCAGCGGGGGGAGGAGGTGCCGAAGGTTTCGCGGCGCCTCAAGAACCTCGTGGGACGCGAGATGGAAGTGGAGATCATCAGCCGGCCGTTCGTCCATGAGGGCCTCCCCGCGGCCCTGACCCTGGGCATCGACGTGACGGACATGCAGGTGGCGGTGGCGGCCGCCCGCGAGACCGAGGACCGGTATCGCGCGCTGGTCGAGGGTCTGCCCGACGGCGTGACCGTGCACATCGGGCGGACCATCGTCTTCGCGAACGAATCGATCGCGCGCATCCTGGGGCTGCCGAAGGCGCAGGACCTGATCGGACGCGACGTGCTGGACTTCCTCCCTCCCGAGGAGATCGCGAGCGCCGCCGAGGCGCTCCTCGAGATGGAGAGGGGAGGCCCCATTCCCGTCCGCGAATACGTCCTGCGGCGGACGGACGGAACCCCGGCTCTCGTCGAGGTCTTCGGCCGGCAGGTGGCCTTCGGCGACCGGCCCGCGGTGCAGAGCGTCATTCGCGACATCACCGAGCGCAGGCGGTCGGAGCGTTCGCAGGACGCGATCTACCGGATCGCCGACGCCTCCGCCCGAGCCTCCAGCCTCTCCGATCTCCTCGAGTCCGTGCATTCGGCGGTGAACGAGTTGATGGATGCGCGCAACTTCATCATCGCCCTCGTGGATTCAACCGGCGAGAACTTCACCTTCCCGTACTATCGCGACGAGGTGGACCCCCCGGTCCTGAGCGTGCCCATCAAGGCCACCTTCTGCCGCCGGGTCCTCGAGGACGGCCGGCCGCTGCTGGTGGATCGCGCCCAGATCGACGCCTGGCGCGCCTCGGGCGGCCCGGTCTTCGGTCCCTCCGCGGTGAGCTGGATCGGCGTGCCCCTCATGCTGCGGGAGTCCTCCTTCGGCGTCCTCATCGTGCAGAGCTACCGCGAGGAGATCCGCTACACCGAGGCCGACCGGGACCTGCTGAACTACGTGTCGCATCACATCGCGGAAGCGATCGACCGCCAGCGCAAGGAAGACCAGATCGAGCACATGGCCTTCCACGACGGCCTCACCGGCCTGCCCAACCGGCTCCTCTTCGAGGACCGCCTCACCAACGCGCTCGCCCAGGCCGAGCGCCGCCACGCGCCCCTGTGCATCCTCTTCGTGGACCTCGACCGCTTCAAGGTCATCAACGACTCGCTCGGCCATCCCACCGGGGACGAGGTGCTCAAGGTCGTGGGGAAGCGCCTCGCCGAAGGCCTGCGCGACGGCGACTCGCTGGCGCGGCGCGGCGGGGACGAGTTCCTGGTCCTCCTCCCCGACACCCCTCCCGAGGGCGCGGCGAGCGTCGCCCAGAAGCTCATCGACAGCGTGCGCGCGCCCATGCGCTGCGGCGGTCACGACCTCACCATCTCGGCGAGCTGCGGCATCGCGGTCTATTCGGAGAATGGGCTCGCCACCGAGACCCTGTTCAAGTCGGCGGATATTGCGATGTACCGGGCCAAGGAAGGCGGGCGCGACGCGTACCGTCTCTTCAACCCCGACATGAACGCGGCGGCGAAGCGTCGGCTCACCGTGGAGACCAAGCTGCGGCGGTCCATCGCGACCCGGGAGATCGGTCCGCACTATCAGCCCATCCTGAACGCGGCCACCGGACGGATCGTCGCCGCCGAGGCCCTGCTCCGCTGGAGTCCCGCCGCCACCGGCACCATGCCCCCCAAGGAATTCATACCGGTGGCCGAGCAGAGCGGTCTCATCGTGTCGCTGGGCGCGTTCGTGCTGCGCGAGGCCCTGATCCACGCCTCCGACTGGCCGATGTCCCACGGAAACGCCATGCGCGTCTCCATCAACATCGCCGCGCGTCAGGTCCAGGATCCCGCGTGCGTGGAGTTGATCCTCCAGGCCCTGCGCGAGGCGTCCTTCCCGCCCGACCGGTTGCAGCTCGAACTGAGCGAGTCGACCCAGATCACCGAGGACGCGGCTGCGGTGGATCGTCTGCGCGCGCTCAAGGGGGTGGGGGTGAGCATCGCCATCGACGACTTCGGAGTGGGTTACTCGTCCCTCTCCCGCCTCCGCCACCTGCCCTTCGACACCCTCAAGATCGACGGCACCTTCATCAAGGACGTCACCACCGATCCGGGCAGCGGCGCGGTCGCGGGAGCGGTGATCTCGCTCGGCCAGAACCTGGGTCTCGAGGTCATCGCCGAGGGGGTCGAGACCCCGGCCCAGGTCAAGCATCTCCTGTCCCGCGGTTGCACCCTGATGCAAGGGTATCTCTTCGCGGCGGCCATGCCCTCGGGAGTGTTCTCGGCCTGGGTGAAGGGCCGCGAGGGCTGAAACCCTCGGGGCGCCGAATCCGACAAAAACACAACAAAACGGCCCTCCCGGGCCTTCTCACCCCACAAGTTGTGCTCTAAGATGGCCCCCGTGACCCCTGAGGGAAGGATCTGAACATGATGCAGTGTCCTTCGTGCTCGGCCCCGCTCCTTTCGAGCGAGGCCCGATGCGTGTCCTGTCATGCGCTGGTGAACCCCCAGGCCCAGGGCTCGTCCGCCCTCGCCCCGCGCCTCGTGACCCCGCAGAGCATC
Source organism: Vicinamibacteria bacterium (assembly GCA_035432945.1). Taxonomy (GTDB): domain Bacteria; phylum Acidobacteriota; class Vicinamibacteria; order Fen-336; family JAGNNV01; genus JAGNNV01. The sequence goes on from DAORUA010000342.1 coordinate 3,369, forward strand.
GAAGGGGTGGGCTCGCCTTACGACCCCATGGCGACCTCCGAGGTCGCACCCGGGCCGACCCGCGTCTCCGAGGCGCGGGTGGTGGACGCGAAGCTCTCCGAGGACGACGCCTGGCGGAAGGAGGTCCTCGAACGCGTCCGAAAGCGGCGTCAGGTGCGCACCCACGCCCTGCCTCTCTTCGTCGACGGCCAGCCCGCCTCCCCTTCGGCGGATGCGCCGGCGGCCGCGGCGCCCGTCGCGGCCGTGTCTTTCGACGAGGCCATGCCGCTCGATGAAGTCGTCGAGGAGATTCCCGATTCCTTCGAGAACGTGGCGCCCGTTCCGCCCACGCAGGCGCCGGACCTCCTCGCCTCCCTCGGCGTGCCCATGGACAATGCCTCGGACGACGCCGTCGCCGACCTGCCCCTTCGTCCCGCCGAATCGTCGTCGCCCCCGGTCTCGCGGGCGCGCTCCGTGGAAGTTCCGAGCCAGAGCCTGGTCGAGCGGGCGCGACCGACCCTCGTGGGCGCCCCTCAAGCCGCCCGTTCCCTGGTCGGCGACCTTCCCCTCGTCGAACCTTCGCGGGCCGAGCCCCGGGTCATGGAGCTTCCGCCCCGGACGGCGCCCGCGACCGTGAGTTCGCGCGCCGCTTCGATGAGCGACCGGGTCCAGGCCGCCTTCATCGACGTGGGGATGTGGTCGGCGATGAGCGTCATCGCCTTCTACTTCGCGAGCCGGATCGCCCGCACTTCGATCCTGGGGCTCGGGCCCGCGTGGCAGGGCCTCGCTCTCTTCGCGGGGGTGCTCGGCGCCGCCTACATCCTTTTCTTCGGCGGCCTCTCCGGCGCCACCCCCGGGAAGATCGCCTGCGGCATCCAGGTGAGGCGGTACGACGGCTCGTCCCTCGGCCCGCTCCCCTCGCTCGCCCGCGGCGTGATGGGGATCGCCGGCATCGCTCTTCTCGGCATCGGCATCTGGCCCGCGTTCTGGGACCGGGACCGGCGCGCCCTCCACGACCGCGCCACGGACTCCCGCGTCACCATCGTCTGACCTCGCGGCG
>DAORUA010000343.1:0-4395 GCA_035432945.1 Vicinamibacteria bacterium
TGGAGTTGAGGCGCCGATAGCGAAGGACCACCTTTCCGGTGGGCGCCACCACGAAGCAGCACTGGAAGTTCATCCCCGGGAAGTTCTCGTCGCGCTCGAATGCATTTCCGGCGAGGAAGAGGTTGTGGCTCTGCGCGATCTCACCCAGGCGCTGGTACTCCGGGCCGTCGGGGTCGATGGCCGCCCTCTGCGTCCACTGGTCGATGGGGTCGCCCATGGCGTACCCGGTGAGGAAGTACTCGGGCAGCACCACGAGGCGCAGATCCTTGCCGATCCAGACCGCGGCCGCCCCCACTTCCGCGGCGATGCGATCGAGGGTGCGGTGCATCTGCTCGCGGGCGCTCACCACGTCGGGAAGAGCGTTGATCGTGTCCAGGCGGGTTTGCAGGGCAAGGGCGCGATAGGCGGTCATGGCAACGTCTCCTCTCAGGCGGACGGGGTTCCGGCGAGTGTCATCAGATCCGAGACTTTACGGCGCTCCTCCATCCCGAGGATGGCGTCGCCCAGATCGGCAGCCGCGCGTTCGGAGAGGACGCGGCGCGCGTTGCCCGAGAACTTCACGCGGAGCTCGTCGCGGGAGAGCGGTCGCGCGGGACCGCCGCGATTGGACATCACACGCTCTTCGAAGATCTCGCCGGTCACGGTGGTGAGGCGGACGATCGCCGGGAACTGGTTGGGGAAGATGGCGTCGCATTCCGCGTCGCCCGTGATCTCCACGCGCGCGGCCAGGGCGAGGTGGCGCTCATCACGAGCCTTCTCGTCCGAGAAGTCTTCAAGGGCGACACCCAGTCCTCCGCCGCCGAGGAAGGCGGCGGCGAAAGTGAACGGCCCCGAGAACTGCCCGTGGTAACCCGACTGGGGCCGGATCTTCTGGTCGCGCGGCTCCCCGATCGTCCGCACCGTGGGTGTCGCGACCCCGATCCTCACCGACGCCACCTGTTCGGGCGCCACTTTCTTTCGCAGGGCCAGCGCGGCGTCGATTCCCGTGTGGGTGAAATGGTTCGCGGGATAGGGCTTGTAGAAGATCCCGGGAATGCACCACGAACTCCCGAGGCCCCGGTCGATTTCCTCGGGCGCGGCCATGCCCCCGCAAAAGGCCTGGTAGAAGGCGAAGCGGCCCTCGAAGGCGGTGGGCGGACCGGTGACTCCTTCGCGAGCGCACTGCGCGGCCACGATCCCGGCATGCGCGGCCCAGCCGCAGTGCAGCCTCTTGACCGAGCCGCCCGCGCGATTCCCCTCGATCACGCCTGAGCCCATCGACACCGCGATGCCCAGGGCGTGAGCGATCCCCTCGGCTCCGAGGCCCATGAGCTTCGCCGCGGCCGCGGCCACACCGAGGGTGCCGCAGATGGAGGTGGCGTGCCAGCCGCGCTCGAAGAAGACCGAGTTTCCGAGCGACTTGTCGTAGGCGGCCATCCCGGTGCGGACGCAGACCTCGTATCCGGCGGCCGCGGCGGCGATCGCCTCGGCCAGCGACGCGCCGGTCCGCTCCGCCACCGCGAGGACCCCGGGGATGATCGAAGCGGACGGGTGCAGGACCGAGGGCAGATGGGTATCGTCGAAGTCGAGCGAGTGCGCGAGCACGCCGTTCACGAAGCCGGCTCCGAGCGCGGGCAGGCGCACCGCCGACCCGATCACCGTGGCCTCCTCGGGCCCTCCCCATGACCGGGCAACCCGCAGGGCCATGCCGCTGGTCTCGACGGGAATCGCTCCGAGGCACAGGCCCACGGTATCGAGAACGCGATCCCTCACGCTTTCCACCACCTCCGCGGGAAGCGCCTCATAGGACACCGAGGCCGCGAACCCGGCGAGTTTTTGCGAGACAGTGCGATCGGTCATGGACAAGCGATCCCGCCCGCGAATCAGGCGATGGCGAAGGGGCGCACGGGCATGCCCGTGGCTCCCACCACTTTGATCGGCGCCACCACGAACAGAAACTCGAACACGCCCGACCCCGCCAGGGGGGCCAGGTTCATGCCCTCGATGATGTGGACGCCGCTCTCCACCAGCAGCATCCGGTGCACGGGCAGGAGGGCATGGCCGCGCCCCGCCGGTATCCACTCGTAGGCGATGGTCTCGGCCCCGGTCATCCGTATCTTTCTCTCGATCAGCCACGCCGCGGCGGACTCGTCGGGCCCGGGCACTCCGTCCGCGTGCCCCAGGAACCGCTCCGGGTCGCCCCAGTGCTTCGTCCACCCGGAGCGCACCAGGGCGACGTCGCCTTCCCTGCACTCGATGCCCTGAAGGCGCGCCGCCGCGTCGAGATCTCCGGCCGTTATCGCTTCCCCCGCGCCCAGGCAGTCGACTCCGCGAAGCGCGGGAATGTCGAAGAGCACGCCCCGGGCCACCGTAATCGGGATGTGCTCGACCCCGTGGCTCTGGAACCGCCCGCCTTTCTGCGCCTCGTAAGCGTCGACACCTCCGTGGAGCTTGCCGCAGTGCGACACGTGGCAGAGCGCGTCGATGTGGGTGCCCGTGTGCCCGCCCAGCATCATCATCTCGTTGGCCGCCGATCCTCCGTCCGCCCGGACCATGTCCCCGTGGCGGCGCTGCAGGGCCATCTTGAATCCGGGATGGTTCGGCGAAACCGGCATCTTCGCCTCGATCGGCTGGGCCAGGTCGAAGATCCGCGTTCCTCCAAGGGCGCTCAGCAGGCCGTCTACGCTCATCGTGGATCCTTTCGTGCCGCTTCTCCCGCCGTGGCCTCATGAAGTTCCAGGATCGTCCGCGCGCGGCGCACGACCGCGAGATCGACGAAGCCTCCCTCGGTCTGCAGGGCGCCTCGCCCTTGCGCTCCCGCCGCCTCGTAGGCGGCGATAACCCCCCGGGCCCGATCGACCTCCGCGGGCGTCGGGTCGAAGGCTTCGTGGATGGCAGGCAACTGGCGCGGATGAATCGCGGAGCGGCCGTAGAAGCCGAGCGCCTTCTGCCTGCGCGTGTCCGCCCGCAAACCGTCTTCGTCGCTCAGGCGGGTGAAGACCGAGGCGACGGGGGGAGCGAGACGCTCGCTCCGGGAGGCCACGACGAGGGCGGACCGCGCGAAGAGGGTCGCGGTTTCGTCCGCGGGGTCCGCGCCGATGTCGGCGAGGTAGTCGGCGGATCCGAACGTGAAACCGCAGATCCTCGGCCCGCGGGCCAGCGACCCGAGGCGCGCGATGCCGCGTGCGCTCTCGATCGTGGCCACCACGCGGATGGACCCGGGCGCCATTCCCAGCGACTTCTCGCGCGCCGAGATCGCATCGCTCAGCCGGCACAGCGACTCGATGTCCTCCGCCTTTGGAACGCGGACTCCGGCAATCGCCGGTCCAATCACTGCATCGACATCCGCGCGCCAGTGCCCCGAGGCCAGGCTGTTGATCCGAACGAACGCGGGAACCGAACCTGACGCCGTCGCTTCCCGCCCAAGCGCCTCCCGAACGCAGACCCGGGCCCGCGCTTTCTCCGGTTCGGGCACGGCGTCCTCGAGATCGAGCACCACCGCATCCGCCCCGGCCTGGAAGGCCTTACCAAGCAGGCCTTCGTTGTTTCCGGGAACGAAGAGATAGCTTCGAAGGAGTCTCATCTGACTGTGGGCGCCGAGTCGCTCAGAGCGCCCCTTTGGCGCGCAGTTCGGCGACCCGTTCCGGACCGATCCCGAGGCACTCGGAGAGCACCGTCTCCGTGTCCGCCCCCACCCTGCGTCCGGCGAAGCGGATCTGCCCCGGAGTCGCGCTCAGGCGGAACATCACGTTCTGCATGCGAATCGGGCCAAGCTCCTCGTCCGCAACCGTGGTGATCGAGTCGAGCGCCTGGTACTGAGGATCGGCGAGGACATCGCGGATGTCGTAGATCGGCGCCACCGCCGCCTCGGCGGCCTCGAACTGCTCCATCACCGTGGCCATCGGATGCCGGGCGATCCAGTCCCCGACCATCTGGTCCAGGATATCGGCATGCCGGGCCCGGTCGGCGCCGGACTGGAACCACGGCTCGGCGATCACTTCCGGGTGACCGACGAGCCGCATCACCCGCTCGGCAATGCTCTGGGCCGAGGTCGATACCGCGACCCATTTCCCGTCCGCGGTCTTGTAGGTATTCCGCGGAGCGTTGTTGACCGACCGGTTGCCCGTGCGCTCCTGAACCACGCCGAGCTGGTCGTACCAGGTGGCCTGGGGGCCGAGAATGGTGAGGATCGGCTCGATGATGGCCATGTCGATCACCTGCCCCTTTTCGGTCAGATCGCGATGACGCAGCGCCATCATGATCGCCGACGAGGTCGCGAGCGCGGTGATGCCGTCGGCCAGACCGAAGGGAGGCAGGGTGGGCGGTCCATCCGCGGGGCCGGTGATCGCCGCGAAACCGCTCATCGACTCCGCCAGGGTGCCGAAGCCCGGGCGGCGCCGGTACGGCCCTTCCTGC
>DAORUA010000344.1:0-4373 GCA_035432945.1 Vicinamibacteria bacterium
TCCTTCTCGAGTTCGGCCAGTCTCTCCTCGCCCTTCTTCAGCAGGAGGTCGAAGAGGGGCTTCATCTGCGGCGGCACCTGGGAGGCCTGCGCGCGCATCTGGTCGAGCTGTTCCCTGATCTTGGCCGCGTCCTTCTCGGCCTTGAGCCGCCCCAGGGCCTGCTTCGCCATGGGCCGCGCCGGTTCGGGCAGGGCCAGGATGTCCGGATCCTCGGCAGTTGCGCCCGCCGCGTCCGCGGCCTTGCGGGTGAAGATGCCGACCGCGCGGGTCTCCTTCGTGAAGTACTGCTTCGCCGCGCGCTGGATGTCCGCCGCGGTCACCGCGTCCACCGCCTCGGACTGGGTGTTGATCATCTTCCAGTCGCCCATGCCTTCGTTCTGCAGAAGCTGAAACATGATGAAGGTGCCGTTGGAGAGGCGCCGGTAGGCGTTCGCCTTGGCCTGGTTCTTCACCTTCTGAAGCTCCTGATCCGGCACCAGCTCGGTCTTGAGCTTGTCGAGGACCTCGTAGAGCGCGGCCTCGACGGCCGCCGGCTCCTGGCCGTCCTTCACCGTGGCCTCGGCGCCGATGATGCCCCCGTACTTCTGGGCATTCACGTAGGCGGCCGCGTTGTTCGCGATCTTCCGGTCGAGCACGAGCGCCTTGGTGAGGCGCCCGGTGCGGCCGGAGAGGACGTCGGTGAGCAGATCGAGGACCGCGAAGTCCTTGTGCACGACCGGCACGCCCTGCCACCAGACCCGGACGGTGGGCGAGGTCTCGGCCTCGGCGTAGAAGCGCTTCTCCCCGAGCGCCCTCGGCTCGAGGGTGACCACTTCGGGCGCCTCCGGACCGCGCTGGAGGCGGCCGAAGTACTTCTCGAGGAGCGGCTTGATCTCCGCGGTCTTGAAGTCGCCGACCAGAACACCCGTGATGTTGTTGGGCGCGTAGTAGGTCGCGAAGTAGTCCTTGGCCTGCTGCAGCGTGTACATGGGCAGGTCGGAGGCCCAGCCCACCACCGGCCAGGAGTAGGGATGCGCGTCCCAGAACATCGAGTTGAACTGCTCGTCGAACTTGCCGAGGGGCGTCGACTCGGTGCGCAGGCGGCGCTCCTCGAAGACCACATCGCGCTCGGAATAGAACTCGCGGAAGACGGGGTTCAACAGGCGGTCGGACTCGAGCCACGCCCACAGTTCCAGCTTGTTCTTGGGCAGCCGCATGAAGTACACGGTCCAGTCCTGGTTCGTCGACGCGTTCAGGAACTCGCCGCCGTTCCTGGTGTAGATCTGGTCCATCTGATCCTTGATGATGTTCTCGCGCTGCTTCGCCACGAGTTCGTCGAACTTCGCGTCGAGTTCCTTGTAGCGAGCGGTCTTCGCGGCCGGGTCGTCCATGCTGGAGATCTCGCCCCGCCGCAGCCTCTCGCGCATGATCGACATCTCTTTGCGCATCTCGGCGCGAACCTGCTCCTGCTCCTCGATGAGCTTGAGATCGAGGGCGATGTCCTTCGTCCCGATGACATTGGTGCCCTTGAACATCATGTGCTCGAAGAAGTGCGAGATGCCGGTGATCCCGGGCCGCTCGTTGGCCGAGCCCACGCGGGCCACCCAGCCGGTGGCGATGGTCGGCGCGTCGTGGCGCTCATAGAGCAGCCACTTCATGCCGTTCGACATCGTCCACTCTTCGACTTCGATCCGCGGCTTCTCGGCCGCGGGGGCGAGTGCGGCGAGAGCGAGAAACGACAGGGAGAGGGCGGCTCTCCTCGGGTTCAACATCATGAACATCTCCTTTGAAGTCAGGATCATAGTTGGAGGCAGTCGACCGGCCGCTAGAATCGCTTCATGGTGGAAAGGAAGACCGGCGCCATCACGTCCTGGGTGGACATCGCCAAGGGACTCGCCGCCTTCCGCCTGAAAGCCCAGCCTGGAAGCCCGTTCCCCGCCTACAAGGCTGGCCAGTACATCGCGCTCACTCGCGAGAACTGCAAGCTCACGGTGCGGGTGAAGGACCACAACGGCGTGATTCAGTACGCGCCGCTCCGGAACACGGATGGCTCCCCGAAGCTGGGGCCGGTCACGCACTCCTACTCCATCGCCTCCGCGCCCTACGAGACGAAGGCGAGCGACGAGATCGAGATCTACATCACGCTCGAGAGGTACAGCGATGGGCAGCTGGGCCGGTTCACCGAGTCGCTCTTCCACGCGTCCCCTCACCTGGGCGACACCCTGGGCTACGTCGACCGCATCGTGGGCAACTTCACCCTCGACGACCGGGCCGCGGGGGCCGAACACGTGGTGATGGTCGGCACGGGCACCGGACTCGCGCCCTTCGTCGGCATGATGAAGCAGCGGGCGCACGAGGCGAAGCTCGGCCGAGCCTCGGCCGTGAAGCACACGCTCATCCACGCGAACCGCACGGTCGGCGAGCTGGGGTACGACGACCAGCTCCGAAGACTCGACTCGGAGGAGATCCCCGGTTTCGACTTCCGGTACGTCCGCTCCGTCAGCCGGCCCACCGCGGTGGACGCGAACGATCCCACCCTCTGCCAGGGCCGGGCCAACAACCTCTTCCGCTGCGTCCTGGGCCTGCCCACGCGCGAGCAGGAGGTCGTGGACGAGGCCCGCGAAGCCGGCCGTGAGGTCACGGCCGCGCAACAAGCGCTCGACAAGTCCACCAGGCCGCGGCTCGGGTCGGGCGTCGACGGCGACGCGCTCAGGGCCCGCATGCCTGGCGATCGCACCACCGTCCTCACCTGCGGGAACAGCGAGGGAATGGAAGACATCAAGCGGATCTGCGGGAAGGCCCGATTCAAGTTCGAGATGGAAGAGTGGTAGTTCGGGTACGCTCCGCGGCGTGATTCTCACCGGCCCCCCAAAAGTCACCCTCCGGGCCGCGCGGCCCCGCGCCTACGACGGCGCGATCGCGGCCGCCCGCACCTGCTACTCGCCGCGGGTGATCGAGGATTCGGAGGTCACGGACAAGCAGCGCGACTCCATCGGGCCGCTCACCTTCACCGCCGGCCACCACACCGTCTTCCAGCACGCCACCTTCGAGTTCGGCCTCGAGAACGTCTCGCGGCAGTTCGTGTGGGCGTTCCTGCACTCCCATCCCTTCTACAACTCCGAACAGTCGTCGCAACGCTTCGTGAAGCTGGGCGAGGCGCGGGCCTACGTGCCCGATGGGCTTTCGGCGGAGGCCCGTGCGGTTTACGAGGCATCTATCGAGAAGGGCTGGGAGGCCTACGCGCGCCTGTCGCAGATCCTGGTCAAGGACACGACCGAGATCATCGGCGACATCCGGCATCTTTCCGCCGCGGCCTCCGACGCGCGTCGGAAGAAGGTCGCGCGCGAGGCCGAGAAGAAGGCGATCGAAGTCGCGCGGTACGTGATTCCCATCGGCGCATTCACGTCGATGGTGCACTCGCTCTCCGGCATCGTCCTGCATCGGCTCTACCGGATGTCGCGATCGTCCGACACGCCCACCGAGGCGAGCGCGGTGATCGGCGAGATGGTGCGCCTCGCCCGCGAGCACGATCCGGCGTTCTTCGAACGCATCGGCGAGGCGCCCTTCGAGGGCGATCAGATCGTGGAGTCGCGCTGGCCCCGGTCGGCCGCGGCCGCCGCCTCCACCGCGGCCGAGATCGATGCGCAACTCGGATCACGGGTGTCGCTGCTCGTCGATCACACCGCGAACGCCGAGAAGATCACCGCCGACGCCATGCGGGCGGTGCTCGGTGTCGATCGGGTCGCACTGTCCGACGACGAGGCGATCGAGCGCGCCCTTTCCCCGAGGCTCAATCGGTACCGCCTCGACGCGATGGATCTCTCGCCCTACTCCCCCATCTCGCGCGTCTCCCATCACGCGAACTACACGTTCCTCAAAAAGCTGTCGCACACCGCCGATTCGCAGGATCAGCGGCACCGGATGACTCCGGCCTCGCGGCCCATGCTGACCCTCACCCACACGAATGCGCCCGACGTGATCGTGCCCCCGCTCATCGCCGCCAATGCGGAGGCGCGCGCGGTGTTCGACGACGCGGTGGCCCACGCGTGGGCGGCCAAGGAGAGGCTGCTCTCGATGGGGGTTCGAGACGAGCTCGCGGTGTACGTCCTGCCGAACGCGACCGCGCTGCGGTTCCACGAGTCGGGGTCGCTCATGTACCTCGCGCACAAGTGGGTGATGCGGACCTGCCTCAACGCGCAGGAAGAGATCTACCGCGCGTCGATGGACGAACTGGAGCAGGTGCGCGCCGTGCACCCGCGCCTCGCAAAGCATATGGGTCCGCCGTGCGTGCTTCGGCGCGGGAGGATCACACCCACCTGCACGGAAGGCGAGCACTTCTGCGGCATCCCCGTGTGGCGCGACTTTCCGAACGTCGTGCGACGGCTGTAGGTACG
>DAORUA010000345.1:0-4361 GCA_035432945.1 Vicinamibacteria bacterium
GGTACACCTCGCCCATACCTCCAGCGCCGATGGCGGCGATGAGGTCGTAGGGTCCGAGACGGGTTCCCGGCGGGAGCGGCATGAATCCATGCAGTCTAGCGGCTCAGGATCGCGTCGGGGTCTACCAACCGAACTCCACCCGCGGCCAGCCTAAGATGCGCGCACCATGCTGAACTGGATCTGGGCCGGCTTCTTCTTCGTGGCGTTCCTGGCCGGGCTCTTCCGCTGGCTGGTGCTCGGGGAGCCCGGGGTGTGGGCGGCCATGGTGGGTTCCAGCTTCGAGATGGCGAAGACCGGCTTCGAGATCTCGATCGGGCTCACCGGGGTCATGTGCCTCTGGCTCGGCATCATGAAGATCGGCGAGAAGGGGGGTGCGGTGAGCCTGGTGGCGCGCGCGTTCGATCCGCTGCTGCGCCGCCTCTTCCCCAGCATTCCGCCCGCCCACCCGGCCGGCGCGTCGATCGTGATGAACCTCTCCGCGAACATGCTGGGCCTCGACAATGCCGCGACCCCGCTGGGCCTCAAGGCCATGAAGGAACTGCAGGAGATCAATCCCGAGCCCGACACCGCGAGCAACGACCAGATCATGTTCCTGGTGGTCAACGCCTCGGCGGTCACCCTTATCCCCACCGCGATCATGACCTACCGTGCGCAGATGGGGGCCAAAGACCCCACCGACGTCTTCCTGCCTCTGCTGATCGCGACGTTTTGCAGCACCATGACCGGCATCCTGGTCACCGCGCGCCTGCAGGGGCTGCGGCTCGCGAACCCCGTGACCGTCGCCTACTTCGGCAGCGCGACCCTGGTCATCGGCCTCGCGGCCGCGTACGTGAGCGGGCTCGACAAGGAAACGCTCGAACGCCAGACCTCGCTCTTCGCCAACCTTTCGATCTTCTCCGTGATCGTGGGCTTCGTGCTTCTCGCCGTGCGTAAGGGCGTCGCGGTCTACGAGACCTTCGTCGAGGGGGCGAAGGAAGGATTCACCGTCGCCGTCGGCATCATCCCGCACCTGGTCGGGATGCTGGTCGCTATCGGCATCCTGCGCACGAGCGGTGTGCTCGACCAGCTTCTCGACGCGGTCCGTCTCGCGGTCGCCTCCGTCGGGCTCGACGGCCGATGGGTCGACGCGCTTCCGGTGGCGCTGGTGCGGCCGCTTTCCGGCAGCGGCGCGCGCGGCCTCGTCATCGAGACCATGAAGACGCTTGGCGCCGACTCCTTCGCAGGCCGGCTCGCCTGCATCATCCAGGGCAGCACCGAGACGACGTTCTACGTGCTCGCCGTGTACTTCGGCTCGGTGGGCATCAAGAACACCCGCCACGCCATCGCCTGCGGCCTCACCGCCGAATTCGCCGGCTTCCTGGGCGCGATCGCGGTGAGCTACCTCTTCTTCGGTTAGCGGCGGGCCTCGCCGGAACAAACCAAGGGCCGAGAAGCGTATTCACATCAATGGCCTCTTCACCCATAGCCGAACCGGCGCGTCGCGAGTCGCTTCGGGTCTGGCCCGCGGTGGCCATCGTGGTCGTTCAATGGCTGGGCAGGTTCGTCGTCCCCGTCTTCGTGCCGGAGGCGATGGTTTACGGGGTCATGGGGGGAGTCCTGGGCGGGCTGGCCCTTCTCGTATGGTGGGTGTTCTTCAGCCGCGCGCGCTGGTCCGAACGGCTCGGCGCCGTGGCCCTCATGGCGGTGGTCCTGTTCGCGACGTCGCGCGTGCTCCACATCTCGGTCGCGACCGGGATGATGGGGATGATGTTCCCCGTCTACGTCATTCCGACCCTCAGCCTTGGTTTCGTCGCCTGGGCGGCGTGGAGTCAGCGGCTGACGGAAGGCCCTCGTCGTGCCGCCATGGTAGCGAGCGTCATGCTCGCCTGCGGCGCATGGGCGCTGGTGAGGACGGGTGGTTTCACCGCGAACCTCGACCACGACTTCGCGTGGCGGTGGTCGAAGACTCCTGAGGAACTCCTGGTCGCCCGAGGCGACGATGCGCCGACGGCTCTCCCGTCGCCTTCAGTCGCAGAGGCTCCGCGGCCCTCGCCCTCGCCTCAGGCCTCCGCCGCTCCGACGAAGACGTCGTCGGCTTCAGCCACAGCGCAAGAGATCCAAGGGGTCGAGGTGTCGGCCGCGGCTCCTGCGACTCCTGCGACGCCGAAGAGGGATGCTGACTGGCCGGGCTTCCGCGGGCCGAATCGCGACGGCGTTCTCCGCGGAGTGCAGGTCAAGACCGACTGGGCGGCATCGCCGCCGGTGGAACTCTGGCGCCGACCCGTGGGACCGGGCTGGTCCTCCTTCGCTGTCGATGGCGATCTCTTCTACACCCAGGAGCAACGGGGCGATGACGAAGTCGTCGCCTGCTACCGGGTGAGCACGGGCGCGCTGGTGTGGCGGCACAAGGACGCCGTCCGGTTCTGGGAGTCGAATGGAGGCCCCGGCCCGCGTGGAACGCCCACTCTCAGCAATGGCCGCGTGTATTCGTTCGGCGCGACCGGGATCCTGAACGTGCTCGACGCGCGCGACGGTTCCGTGGTGTGGTCGCGCAACGCGGCTTCCGACTCGGGAGAGGCAATTCCGGACTGGGGCTTCTCCAGCTCGCCGCTCGTGGTCGGCGACATGGTCATGGTCGCCGCTTCCGGGGTCCTCGCGGCCTACGATCTCGCCACCGGGAAACCGCGATGGGTGGGCCCGAAGGGGCGTCCGGGCTACAGCTCCCCTCACCTCCTGACCATCGACGGCACCCCTCAGATCCTCCAGCTCAGCGGCACCGGAGCGATCGGCGTCGCGCCGGAAGACGGCGCGGTCCTTTGGGAGCACGCGTGGAAGGGCTATCCCATCGTGCAACCGGCGCTCACCGGGGATGGAGGTGTTCTGATCGCGGTGGGCGACAGCAGCGGCATCCGCCGCCTCTCCGTCGCGCACGGCGCCTCGGGCTGGGGCGCCGCCGAGCAGTGGACGTCGCTCGGGCTCAAGCCCTACTTCAACGACTTCGTGGTCCACGAGGGCCACGCGTACGGCTTCGACGGCAGCATCCTCGCGTGCATCGACCTCAAGGACGGCAAGCGCAAGTGGAAGGGCGGCCGCTACGGCAACGGTCAGCTCGTCCTGCTGCCCGACCAGGACCTGCTTCTCGTGCTGTCGGAGTATGGCGACCTGGCGCTGGTGGGCGCCGCACCCGACGGATTCACGGAGCTCGCGCGCCTCAAAGCGATCGAGGGCAAGACCTGGAACCATCCCGTCCTGTCCGGCGACGTCCTGCTGGTTCGAAACGGCGAGGAAATGGTCGCCTTTCGCCTGTCGCTTCAAGGCTCCTAGCCCGAGGGGCGCGGCCGGCCCCGAAGACCTATACACTTCTCCGAATGACCACGGTGCGGGCGGCGAGCTCTCCCGTGCCGCCTGCCGTCCAGGAGAAGTGAGCCATGGAGCACCCCACACGCCGCGGATTCGTCGGGACCCTCGGGGGCGCGGCCGGACTCGGCTGCCTGCCCTATGCGTCGGCGCTCGCCGGCGCGGCGGTCGAGCCCGAACGCATCGTCCACACCGCGGGAGATGGCATCGGCATCACGCCTCGCGAGTACGCGGCGCTGCTCAACCGGTTGTGCCAGGACCGGGATGTCGCCGAGGACAACTACCTGCTTGGTGGGGAAGTCGAAGCCTTCGAACAGCACTGGGCGAAGCTCCTCGGCAAGGAGACCGCGGTCTTCATGCCCTCGGGCACGCTCGCCAATCAGCTGGCGCTGCGGTCGCTTGCGGGATCGAAGCGGCGCGTGATCGTGCAGGAGATGAGCCACGTCTACAACGACACGGGCGACGCGTGCCAGACCTTGTCCGGCCTCACCCTGGTCCCGCTTGCGCCCGGTCGCCCCACGTTCACGAGGGCGGACGTTGAAGCGGTCCTGACCCGCACCGCGTCGGGACGGGTGGCCACCGAGGTCGGCGCGATCTCGATCGAGAGCCCGATACGGCGGCTGGCCGGCCAGATGTTCGACTGGGAGGAGGCGAAGCGCATCTCGGAACTGGCGCGCGAGAAGGGCATCGGCATGCACCTCGACGGCGCCCGTCTCTTCATCGCCTCGGCGTACACCGGCATCCCGCCTCGCGAGTACGCGGCGCACTTCGATACGGTCTACGTCTCGTTGTGGAAGTACTTCAATGGCGGCATCGGCGCCATCCTGGCCGGACCGAGGCGCGTGCTCGACGGAATGTTCCACGTGCGGCGGATGTTCGGCGGCAACCTCGCGGTGGGCTGGAACGCGGCGAGGGTGGCGCGGCACTACATGGAGGGGTTCGAGACGCGTTTCCAGAGCGCGGTCCAGGCCTCCGAGACGTTCTACGCGGCCATGGCGAAGCACCCGCGCCTCGGCATCGAGCGC
>DAORUA010000346.1:0-2746 GCA_035432945.1 Vicinamibacteria bacterium
TGATCGCGCGGACGGGGGCCATCACTCACCTCGATCCGGTGGTCGCGTCGATTCCCGCCGAGGATCTGTCCCTCTTCTACGCGAACCTCGAGGCGCCCCCATTCCGATTCACCCTGAACGGCGACGACGATCATCCTCAGCCGTCCTGGCCGCGCTTCATGGGCTTCGAGCTGGATCATCCGAAAAGCGGCCTGATCACACCCCAGTTCTTCCACCTGTTTCCGGCGTTCGGCGCGTACCTCTTCGAAACCATGGGGGTGCGCGGGGCGCTCGCCACCCCTCCCATCTTCGGAATCCTGGGGACGCTCGGAGCGTTCTTCCTGGGCCGCCGGATGTTCGGAAACACGGTGGCCCTCCTGGGCGCCCTGGGTCTCGCCACCACCGTCCTCCAGGTCTGGTTCGCGCGATACCCGGTGTCCGAGGGCTTCTCTCAGTTCCTGATCTTCTCGGGCCTGCTCGCCCACCGGCTCGATTCCGAGAGCGACACCCGGGCGTTCGGGTGGCTCTCCGGCGCTCTCCTGGGCCTGACCCTTCTGGTGAGAATCGACAGCGTCCTTCTCGTCCTGCCCCTCGCGCTGTGGGTGTCGCTCCAGCTCGTGAGCCGCCCTTCGGGATGGAGGTCGAGAGTGGCGAGTCACCTCGTTCCCTTCGCGGTCCTGCTGGCGCACGCCGCCATCCACGCGGTGTTCTTCTCGAAGCGCTACGCGCATCAGATCCTCACCCGGCGTTACTGGAACCACCCTCCCTGGTTCTGGCTCCTCCTCGCGGTTCTTGGCCTGGTCGCGGCGTGGCTCATCTGGAGGCTCGGCCCCCGGTGCATGATCCTCGTATCAAGTCACCAGGCGCGGCTGCGCGCCGTGGCCATCGCGGTCCTGGGGCTGGCCGTGATCTACGCTCTCACTCTGCGCCCCAGCCTCTCCGCCTGGGCGGGTGGCGATGGGAACGTCAAGGCGGAGAAGCTCGAGAATCCCGGGCCGCTTCAGACCCTGGGCTTCCAGCGACTGGCCGCTCACGATGCGCAGGCCCTGCGGCGGTACTCCTGGTTCGTGGGCGCTCCCGGTCTGGCCCTCGCCCTTCTCGGCCTCGCGTTCTTCGTGAAGCGGGCCCGCTCCAACGATGTCCTGGCCCTCGCCGTGCTCCTCGCCTTTTCCGGCTTCTACTTCTACAAGATCCGCGTCTTCAACGACTACTTCTTCGCCATGCGCCGCTACGTGCCGGTGACCCTGCCCTTCACCTTCCTGCTCGCGGCACTGGCGGTGGTGACCCTGGCGCGGAGGTCGAGGCACTGGCGGTTCGCCGGAACCCTCGCCGGCCTCCTCGCGCTCGGAACCTCGGTGGCGAACACCCAGCCCATCCTGTCCTACGTGGACTGGAAGGGGAGCGTGCGTTTCGTGGCCGACGTGGCCCGCAGGTTCGGTGCGAAGGACGTCGTGCTGTTCGAGCAACCCAAGAACATCCACCTCCTCTCCCTTCCCCTGTGGGGACTGTATGGCGCCAACGCCCTGGAGTTCCGCCGCTTCAATCCCGACCCTTCGCGGCTCGCCCATCTCATCGGCGCGTGGCGAGAGACGTATCGGAACATCTACTTCGTGACCAGCTTCAGAACCGACGTCTGCGGCCTGTTCCTCGAACGCACCCAGACCTTCCGGTTCACGTCCTCGGAGTTCGAATGGACGTACGACCGGGTTCCGAGAAAGCCCGAGCCGCGGGTGGTGGAGTTCTTCCTCTCGAGGGTGATCGAACCGGAAACCCTCAAGGTGACCACCGAACCGCTGATCGACATCGGCGGTTCGGGCGACCCCCAGACCTCCGGCTTTTTCGAGCGCGAGGCCACCGGGGAGCGGACGTATCGCTGGACCGGCGGGTGTCTGGACGAGCGCGGCAACGCGACCGGATCGATCTACGTGCCGGCCGCCTCCGCCGGGGTCCGCTTGAGGATCCGGGCCACCGCCCACCTTCGTCCCGCGACCGCCCGTCCCGCGCAGGTCCAGGCGTTCTTCGACGAGGTCCCGATCGGAGAGTTCACCGCGGATGGAACCTGGCGCGACTTCGAGATCGTTCTGCCGAGCCCGCTGCCAAAGGGCTCGAAGATCCTGCGGCTGGAGGTCCCGGCCTGGAGGCCCACGAACACCGATCCAGACGCCACCGACACCCGGGACCTCGGAATCATGGTGGACAGCGTCGAAGTCGTCGGCCGGCCGGAGAAGCCATGAAGATCCTCATGGTCACGTCTTCTTATCCCCTCTTCCCCGGAGACGGGACGGCTCCGTTCATCGAGGAGATCGCGCGAAGCGTCGTCGCCCGCGGGCACGAGGTCGACGTGGTGCTTCCCGCGCACCCGAGGCTCAGCCGAATCGACGAGCCCGGCCTGCGTTTCTTCCCCTTCCCGTACGCGCCTCATCCGAGCCTCAACGTCTGGGGCTACGCGCAAAGCCTGAACGCGGACCGGGGATTCAAGGGGAAGACCCTGATGGTGGCGCCCTTCGCCGCCCTCGCCACCACCCGCGCGGTGAGACGGCGGCTCGCGAGCCACTCCTACGACATCGTTCACGCCCACTGGGTGGTGCCGGGCGGCGTGCTCTCCCGCAAGCCCGCGAAAGCGGCGGGCAAGCCCCTGGTCATCTCTCTTCACGGCAGCGACGTGTTCGCCGCGGAGCGAAGCCTTCTCGTGGGCATGGCGGCGCGCCGCGCGTTCCTCGCCGCGGGGGCGGTGACCGCCTGCAGTTCCGACCTGCGCGACCGCGCG
>DAORUA010000346.1:2846-4360 GCA_035432945.1 Vicinamibacteria bacterium
GTCGCGATCGTCGGCGACGGGGATCTTCAAGGCGAGCTTCAGGCTCGGGCCCGCGAGTCGCAGGCTTCGGTGACCCTCGCCGGCCGTTTCTCCCGGACCGAGACAAGGGACGCGCTCCAATGCGCGGACATCGTCGCGGTTCCCTCCGTGATCGATTCGAAAGGAAATGTCGACGGCCTCCCCAACGTCCTTCTCGAAGCCATGGCCTCGGGCCGGGCCATCGTCGCGAGTCGCGTCGCCGGCATTCCGGATGTGGTGCGCGACGGCGTCGAAGGAGTGCTGGTTCCGCCGGCGGACGCGGGGTCGGTTCGCGAGGCGCTGAAGCGTCTTGCCGCGGATGGAGGCCTTCGCGCCGAACTCGGGGAGGGCGCGGCACGGCGGGTGCAGCGAGACCTCACCTGGGATCGCGTCGCCGCAACCCTCGAGGAGAGCTATGTCCAGGCGCAGGCGCTGGCAAAACGTTAAGGGCCGGCAAAGCCGGGTCACCAGCCCGCGCGAGCGGTTCATGGTGACCCTGGCGAGCGTCGGCGCGCGCCTGGCCGCACCGCTCCTGGCCCGCCCCGCCGCCGCGCCGCCCGCGGAGATTCTGCTCCTGCGGCTGGACCGGATTGGCGATGTCCTCATGAGCCTGCCCGCGATCCGCGCCCTTCGCGACGCGCTCCCGGAAGCGAAGATTCGGCTCGCGGTGGGCGAGTGGTCGAAAGAGATCGCCCAGGATGCGCCCGTCGACGAGGTCCTGGTCTGGAGCGCGCCCTGGGTAGGTCGAAAAGACGAGGGGGCCTCGAGCCTCGTTTCCCTGTTTCAAGCCGCTCGATCGCGACGGGCCAGGCGCCCCGATCTCGCCATCGACCTTCAGGGCGACTCCCGCGCGCTGTGGCTGATGGCCGCCACCGGGGCGCGCGCCCGGGCCGGGTACGCGAATACCGGCAGCGCCGGCCTCCTGACCGCGATCGCGGATCTCGACGAAGGCGTGAGCTTCGTCGAACAGAACTATCGCGCCATCGAAGCGGCCCTCGGTCGCGCGGTCCCCCGGAAACCCTTCCGGTGGCTGGACGAGGAGCGGCGGACGCGCGGAGCGGCGCTCCTGGCCGGGCACCTCGCCCAGGCGGGTCTCTCTCGCAACGGTCCGGTGATCGGGATCCATCCCGGCGCGGGCCGCCGCATCAAGGAATGGCCGGTCGAGAGATTCGTGGAAGTGGGCCGGAGGCTCGTGAACGAGAAGGGCGCCACCCTGGTCGTCACCGGCTCGGCCGGCGAAGCGGCCAAGGCGGGAGTGATCACGGCCGGGCTTCAGGGAGCCGCTCTGGATCTGTCCGGCCGACAGACCCTCGGCGCGCTGGCCGAAGTCATGAGCGCCTGCGACGCGTTCGTGTCGTGCGACACCTCCGCCATGCACTTCGCCTGCGCGCTCGGTTTGCCCTCGGTGGCGATCTTCGGCCCCTCCGACCCCCAGAGGTACTTCTCGGGAGGAGATCAGGGGTTCGGTTCGGGACGCACCCACATCGCTCTCGCTC
>DAORUA010000347.1:0-4352 GCA_035432945.1 Vicinamibacteria bacterium
GTGCTCGACGACGAGATCTGGAAGGGCCTCACGCCGATCACCGGGTTCCGGCAGACCACGCCCGACGATGGCGCGCCGGTCTCGGAAAAGACCGAAGTGCGGCTCGCCTACACCGAGGACGCCCTTCTGGTCGCGGTGATCTGCTTCGACTCCGAGCCGTCGAAACTGGTGATCTCGGACTCGCGCCGCGACTCCCCCCTCGACGATGTCGACAGCTTCCGCTTCATCCTCGACACCTACCGCGACGGCCAGAACGGCTTCGTGTTCGGAACCTCGCCCGCGGGCGGCGAGTACGACGCGCAGGTGTCGCTCGAGGGCCGGGAGGGCGACCAGAGCGCCCGCCAGCAGACGGGGGCGGGCGGGGGATTCAACCTCAACTGGGACGCGGCCTGGACGGTGCGAACCCGGACCGGAGATTTCGGCTGGAGCGCGGAGTTCTCGATCCCCTTCAAGAACCTGAGGTACGCGAAGGGGGGCGAACAGTCCTGGGGCCTCAACATGCAGCGCAACATCCGGCGCAAGAAAGAGGTCGCCTACTGGTCTCCCCTGCCGCGCCAGTACAACATCCTCAGGGTGTCCCAGGCGGGGGTGCTCGAGGGCGTGAAGACCCCGGCCCAGCGCAACCTCAAGATCACCCCCTACGTGCTCGGGAGCGCGGTGCGCGACTATCGGACCCAGTCGGAATTCGACCGGAACGGAGAGGTGGGCGGCGATCTCAAGTACTCGGTGACTCCGGCCCTCACCCTCGACCTCACCGTGAACACGGATTTCGCCCAGGTGGAGGTGGACGAGCAGCAGGTGAATCTCGACCGCTTCACCCTCTTCTTCCCGGAGAAGCGGCCGTTCTTCCTCGAGAATGCCGGGCAGTTCACGGTTGGGAACGCGGGGGAGGTGGATCTCTTCTTCTCCCGGCGCATCGGGATCGCTCCCACCGGCGATCCCCTCCCCATCGTCGCGGGCGGGCGGCTCTCCGGGAAGCTGCTCGGCTGGAACCTCGGCGTCCTCGACATGCAGACCCAGGGCCTGGAGGGCGTGGCTCCCGACAACAACTTCGCGGTGATCCGGATCGCCCGGGATATGCCCAACCGGTCCGGCTTCGGCGCCCTTTTCATCAACCGACAGTCCACCGGCGACCTCGTGGTTCCAGGCGTGGCTGAGTACAACCGCACCTACTCGGTGGACGGGCGCAAGGGCTTCGGGCGGTACTCGCAGGTCACCGGATTCCTCGCGGGCACCTCCACCCCCGGAATCACCAGCGACGCCTGGGCCTGGGACGGGGCCTTCCTGCGCGAGTCGCCGCGCTTCGACACGCGGGTCAAGTTCACCAATGTCGGATCGGGCTTCAATCCCGAGGTGGGCTTCCTGCGGCGCCGGGCCTTTCGCAAGATCGACCTGCACGTCCTGAACCGCACCCGCCCGAAGGACTTCATCGGGATCCAGGAACTGCGGCCTCACATCAGCTACCGCGGCTACTTCAAGCCGGACGGCTTCTACGAAAGCGGCTTCGCCCACATCGACAATCACTGGGAGTTCAAGAGCCAGTGGGAGATCGACACCGGGGTGAACCTGACCCATGAAGGTCTTCGCGTGCCCTTCAACATCGCGCCCGGGGTCACGGTCCCGGTCGGCAGCTACGACAACGCGGAAGCGCAGATCGTGGGCATCTCGCCCGTCTCCAAGCCGGTCAGCATCAATCTGCACACCGTGATCGGCGGCTACTACACCGGCCACCGCGTGGCCATCGCGCCCACCGTGAAGTTCCGGGCCGGTGAGCAGCTCTCCGGCACCCTCACCATCAACTACAACCGGATCTCCCTGCCCGAGGGGGACTTCGAGGCGAACCTCTTCCGGCTTCGCGCGTCCTATTCGTTCTCGCCCCGGGTGTTCGTGCAGTCCCTGGTGCAGTACAACCAGCAGACCAGCTATCTCTCCGGGAACTTCCGGTTCGGCTGGCTGCAAAGCGCGAATGCCGGCCTGTTCATCGTGTACAACGAGGGCCGGGAGCGCGATGCCCTGAACGAGGGGTTGCGCGACGACTCTTCGTTCGGGCAGGTGCGCGACCGGAGCCTGGTGATCAAGTTCAGCCGGCTCATCGATATCTTCAACTGAGCCGCGGGGGGGGCGACTCGCCCGCATCGCACAAATCGCCCGGGACTGGGGCAGAATCAGGCCCATGAAACCCTCTGCCCTTGTCCTCATCACCCTCGCCGCGACCACTGCGCTCGCGGACGGCTCCATCACCGACGTGCCCGGGATCAAGGTGGGGAGCGTTACCCTCACCGAGAAGCCGACGGGCTGCACGGTGATCCTCGCCGAGGGCCCGCCCACCGGGGCCGGGGTGATCCAGGGCGCCACTCCCGGGGTCTCCCAGCGGGGCGGCGCCCCCGGCACGCGCGAGACCGATCTCATGGACCCGGTCAACATGGTCGACAAGGTGAATGCGATTGTGCTCTCCGGCGGGAGTGCTTACGGCCTCGACGCCGCGTCCGGCACCATGAAGTGGCTCGAAGAGAAGGGCATCGGCTGGCCGGTCGGTCCGGCCGGCGTGGTGCCCATCGTCGGCTCCGCCATCCTGTTCGATCTGCCCTTCGACGGCAAGCCGAAGATCCGGCCCGGCGCCGATTGCGGCTACAAGGCGGCCGCGGCTGCCAGCAGCCAGCCGGTGGTCATGGGAACGGTGGGCGCGGGCGCCGGCGCCACGGTGGGGAAGTCCGGCGGGCAGGGACGAAGGCCCATGAAGGGGGGCCTCGGCAGCGCCTCGATCAAGATGCCCAACGGCCTGGTGGTGGGCGCGATCGTGGCCGTCAATTCGGTGGGCGACATCATCGACCCCTACACCGGCAAGGTGGTGGCGGGCGCCATCAATCCCGACGACACCTTCGCGGACGCCCGCATCCTGATGCGGACCGGGGCCAACCTGCAGCGCGGACGCCCGGGCGAGAACACCACCATCGGACTGGTCGCGACCAACGCGAAGCTCACCAAGGCCCAGGTGACCAAGGTCGCGCAGATGGCCGACGATGGTTTCGCGCGCGCCATCAACCCGGCCCACACCGCGGGCGACGGCGACACCATCTTCGCGCTCGCCACCGGTCACTTCGAGGGAGACGTCAACGCCTCCATGATCGGCGCGCTGGCCGCCGAGGCCATGGCGGACGCCCTCCTGGCCGCGGTTCGAGAGGCCACGAGCGCCGGCGGGGTGAAGGCGGTCCGCGACCTCAAGCCGCCCGCGGGCCGGTAGTCGAGCCTAGCCGGCGAGGGCCGCGCGCGCGTCCGCGACGGCCTTGACGTATTCGCGCGTCTTCGCCGAGACCGCGGTGGCGAGGGTGTTCCAGTCCTCCTCCTCCATGGCCTTGTGGTCGATGAGATCGCTCCCCACCCCGAGGGCGAATGATCCCGCCTTGATGAAATCGGCCGCCGTCTTCAAGGACACGCCGCCCGTGGGCATGAGCTTGATCTGCGGGAACGGCGCCTTCAAGGCCTTGATGTAGGAGGCGCCTCCCACCGCACCGCAGGGGAAGATCTTCACCACATCGGCCCCGGCCGACCATGCGGTGAGCACCTCGGTGGGGGTGAGCGCCCCGCACATCATCGCGATCGAATAGCGGCGACACACTTCGATGGTGGCCACGTTCAGGGCCGGGCTCACGATGAACTGGGCGCCGGCCAGGATGCAGGCCCGCGCGGTCTCGGCATCGAGCACGGTTCCCGCACCCACCACCGCCGACTTCTCCCGCTGGCGGACCGCCTCGATGATGGAGATGGCGCCGGGCACGGTCATGGTGATCTCCAGCAGGGGAACGCCGCCCGCCTCGATGGCGTCGATCACCCGGATGGCCTCGTCCTTCGTTTCGGCCCGGATCACGGGGACCAGGCCCACGTCGGCGATGTGCTGCAGGATTTCACTCTTGTCCATGACCTTTGCTCCTCGAGGTTGTGTTTGGGCCTCTGGCCCCTTGCTGACTAGCGCGAGACGCGCGCGGTTCCGCCCTTCATGACGCGCTCCACTTCGGCCAGGCTCACCATGGTGGTGTCGCCGGGCGTGGTCATGGCCAGCGCGCCATGCGCGGCTCCGCATTCGACCGCCCATTGTGGCCCTTTGCCCGCCATAAATCCATAGATCAGGCCTGAAGCAAACGAATCACCCCCGCCCACCCGGTCGAAGATCTCGAGGCCGGGCCGTTCGGGAGCCCGGTAGAGCTGGCCGTCCGCGTAAATCACCGCGCCCCAATCATTAACCGTGGCTGTCTTCGCAGCGCGCAGGGTGGTCGCCACCACCTTGAAGTTTGGAAATTCTTTCGTCGCCTGCTTTATCATTCGCCGGAAGTTCTCGGGATCGAGGGCGGGGAGGT
>DAORUA010000348.1:0-4337 GCA_035432945.1 Vicinamibacteria bacterium
GTGTTGGACGGTCCTTTGGTTCGCGAGTAGAGTCCGGCAATGAACACGACCATCGAAGCGAAGGTCGATGAGGCTGGCGTCATCCGCCCGAAGGAACCGATCGCGTTGCCGCCGGGCTCTCGTTTGCTCATCACGGTTCTGAGCATTCCGGCCACCGCGGAGGGCGCCCTCCTGAGTGAGGAGGCCTTGGCGGCAGACTGGAACCGCCCCGAGGAAGACCAAGCATGGGCAAGTTTGGCCCAGGCGTAGTCGTCCTCGTCCGCTTTCCGTTCTCAGATCTGTCCGCGTCGAAGCTCCGTCCAGCGCTGGTGGTCGCCCGAGCTGGTGGGTCCGACTGGGTACTCTGCCAGATCACCAGCAATCCATATGGGGACCCCCTGTCTGTGGCCATCCGCAAGGATTCGTTCGCGACGGGCGGCCTGATGCGCGACAGCTTTGCGCGACCGGGCAAGCTGTTCACTGCCAACGAGGGCATCGTGGTCCGATCGGTGGGGCAACTCTCGTCAGAGGCACACAGCGCCGTTGTTGAGGCCATCGTCGTGCTGCTCCGAGGAGAGGCCCAATAGGCGGTCCAACAAAGGAATGAACCCGGCGAGGGAACCTCCCTCGATAATGTAGACACTTCCACCCAACAATGGAGGGCGCCGGATGGCGGCACGAAAATCGGACTCGAGGCGTGATGGCGGGGCGCGACCCGGGGCGAAGAGCCCCCTCCTCCGCTTCTCCGGCGCGACGAAGCGGGACCCGGCGGTTCAAGCCTGGCTCGAGGGGCAGCCGGCGCAACTGCGCGCCATGGCCCGGCCCTGGTTCGAGCGTATGAGGCAGTGCGGTGACGACGTCCGGGAAGTGATGCACGACGGGTGTCCGACGGTGTGTGTCGAGGACGCGGGCTTCGGGTATGTCAACACCTTCACGGCGCATGTCAATGTGGGGTTCTTCCGGGGCTCGACATTGCCCGACCCTCGCGGCCTGCTGGAGGGGAGCGGCAAGCTTGGCCGTCATGTGAAGCTCGAGCCTGGCGCTCCACTGGACTCGTCGGCGCTGGAGGCCCTCATCTGCGAGGCCTACCGGAACATCAAGGCGTGTCTCAGGATCGGAGGAGCGCGTGACGGAATCGATTGAAGAGACGGTCAGGGGTCTGCGCATCATCGTCGGGTCGCTGATGGGCGGTCTGGTGGCGCTGTCCGCGATCGCGCTGGCGTTCGGGCCGATCAAGGAGCCGCCCGATCCCGAGCTTGGCCGGGTGGTGTTGGCCGGCCTCGGGCTGATGGCCGTGGCCTGCGCCGCCGCGTACTTCGTTTTGCGGCGGGCGATGGTGCGGGATCTTGCCGCCCGCGCGGTGGAACTGCGGCAGCACCCGGAACCCGCGTCGCTGATCCTGTTGCGTTACCGGCAGTTCACCATCGTGGGCGCGGGGGTGATCGATGGTCCGGGGGCCTTCGCCGGAATCGCGTACCTGCTTACCGGGAACCCGGTGGCGATCGGGGTGGTCGGAGGCGCGGTTCTCCTCCTGCTCGTCCACATGCCGTCGGTCGACTCGCTTCGCCGGCTGGCTGAACAGGCGGCCACGGGAGGAGAGGTCTAGGCGGGCGTCGCGGGGCCGTGGCCCCCGGGTTGAGGAAAGGGTCCGCGTGGTACCGTCGTCGGCGATATGCGTCAGGGAAAGATCGGCGCGGCCCTCGCGGTGCTGGCTCTGTCTTCATCGATCCACGCTCAGCCTTCTCCCACTCCCGCCGCGATCGAGCCCCTGATCGAATGCAGGGTCGTGGGGGACGCGGCGAAGCGGACTCTGAGCGTCGACATCGCGTGGCCTTCGGGGCTCAAGCCGCGCTTTCCCCGCGACGACAGCGGGGTCCTCACCGCCCGCTTCATCGCTCCGGTGGGCGACTCGAAGACTCCGCCCGTCCCCATCGACAGCGATCCCGAATGGGCGAGCGCCTGTGAGCGCGACGGATGCCGGCTCACCTACTCGGTGGACGTCGCGCGGGGCATCGCCACCGACAAGCGGGGCGACTGGGGCTTCGAGGAGAAACAGCGGATCGTGATGGCGCCGCTGGTGCGCTGGCTGGTGCGGCCGGAGGATCGGCGCGCGCGGGGCCGGTTGCGCATCGACTTCCAGGGCGGGAAGAACTTCGAGCTGGTCTCGGGGGTGATGGACGGGAAGGTCAATCACATCGAGACCGACCTGGTGGTGATGGACGGGCCCCACGTGGTGCTCGGGGAGTTCACCCACCGGACCATCGACATGCCCGGCGGGCGGATCGACGTGGCTCTCGGCCAGGGTGAACGCGGGGTTCGCGACGAGGATCTGCTCGCGTGGATCCGCGAGGGCGCCCAGGACGTGGTGTCTCTCCTTGGCCGGTTCCCGGTGGCCCGTCTCCAGGTGATCGTGGCCAGCGGGGGACCCTACGCGGTGGGCTCCGCGGTCACCATGGGGATGGGAGGCGCTTCGATCTTCGTGGTGGTGGGGGAGCGCACGCGCAAGGCCGACCTCCTGCGCGACTGGGTGATCACTCACGAGATGCTGCACGTCGCCTTCCCCAACATGGGCTTCCGGCAGCGCTGGATGGAGGAGGGGCTTTCGACCTATCTCGAGCCGCTGCTTCGCGCGCGCCGCGGACGGTACGAGCCGCACCGGATGTGGGCGGAGTTCGTGCGTGCCATGCCCCAGGGTCTGCCGAAGGACGGCGACCAGGGGCTCGACCGGACCTTCACCTGGGGCCGCAGGTACTGGGGCGGCGCGATGTTCTGGCTGCACGTGGACGTGGAGATCCGCCGACGCAGCGAGGGCGCGCGGTCCCTCGACGATGTCCTTCGCGCCATCTTCGCCGCGGGCGGCAACGTGGCTCTGCGCTGGGACGTGGCGCGTCTCGCCCAGGTGGCGGAGAGCACCACCGGCACCACCGCGCTGCGCGAGATCTACGACGACTGGTCGGGGAAGGCGATCGCCCCGGATCTCGGCGCGCTGTGGTCGTCGCTCGGAGTCAAGTCCGACCAGAAGGAGAGGATCACTTTCGACGATGAGGCGCCGCTCGCGAGCATCCGCCGCGACCTGACCCACAAGATGGGCGCAGTCGCGGTCGCGGTCAGGGGTGGGCCTTCTTGACGTACAGGACCAGGTTCACGACCCCGCGCATGTTGTAGGGGCCGAAGCGCTCGAAGCCGTCGCCGAGTTTCAGGGCGAGGGCCCCGTCCTGCTCCACCGAGCCCACGTACATGTCGACGTTCACGTCGCTCTTGAACTCGCCCCAGTAGCCCGCGTTCTTGAAGTCGCGCAGATACCAGGCGAGCGGCCAGTTCTCCGGCGCGAACACCGCGAGGCCGGTCTCGGTTCCGGTGCCGAGGGCGGACGCGCGCTCCTCGATGAGGCGGACGAAGGGCATGAAGGACCGCTGGGTGTGGGCGTAGAGATAAGGGTGGGTCTCGTCGTCGTAGTTCTTCGTCTCGAGGTCCCAGCTCTTCGTGGCCGAGAAGCCCGCGGCGAAGAGGGTCAGCACCACCGCCACCGGTCTCAGGGACAGGCGCCCGGACAGGAAGCTGACGCTCGCGAGCTCGGACAGGGAATACCCCGCGGTGATGGCGAGGGGCAGGAGCATGTTGAGGCCGAGCCAGGGCGTCTTGTACTTCACCACCCCGTAGGCCGCGAAGAGGAGGAGGGCCCACACCGAGGCCATGACCGCGATGAAGGAACGGCGGCGCGCGAAGGCGATGAGGATGCCGGCAAAGCCCAGGTAGATGAGGACGGGATCGGCCTCGCGAAGCCACGACACGTGCTGGTACCACGGGTTCTCGTGGTCCCGCACCGCGGTCTTGGTCCAGAAGGCGAAGGTCCGGAAGGCATCGAGGATTCCGACGGGGTTCCGGAAGAAGGACGAGTACAGGAGTCCGGCCGAGGCCACGAAGGCGAGGGCGCCGTGCAGCAGGTTCTCGGCGTGCTCGAGGGCGAAGGGCCTGATCCCCCGGGCCAGCGCGAGAGGCGACGTGCCCTGCACCAGCCACGCGCCGATGATCGCGCCGCCGATCAGGGCGCCCACCGAGACGAAGGCGGTCTCCTTGGTGGCGAAGAGGAAGCCCAGGGAGAGGCCGGTGGCGATGAATCGCCAGCGCTCGCGGTCCTCGCGCGAAGGAGAGGCGGCCACGATGAACAGGGTGAAGGCGACGAAGAGGCTCTCGTGGATGAAGTACCTCGAGAAGAACACGGCGCCGGTTGAGGTCGCGAGGAGGGCCGCGGCGGCAAGGGCCATGGCCTGGCTCGATTTCGCGAGGAAGCGCCACAGGACGAAGACGGTGAGCAGTCCGAAGATCACGGTGGTGCCGCGCACCGCCGCGTCGGAGAG